>NZ_JBFAOO010000013.1:0-77277 GCF_040675265.1 Microbispora sp. NPDC049633 | reverse complement strand
GCGGTCGCCGGGTTCGCCCTCACCGGTCTCGGGCTGGCCTCGCCGCTGCCGCTGATCTTCAGCGTGGCCGGGCACGCGGGCGCGGAGGAGGGCGCCACGGGAGCGACGGCGGCGGTCGCCCGGCTCACCACCATGACGTACTCCGCCATGCTGCTCGCTCCGGCGCTGGTCGGCCGTGTCGCACAGGCGATCGGACTGACCTGGACGCTGGCGCTGCTGGTGCCGCTGCTGGTGACCGCGGCCTGGAAGGCCCCGGCGGCGATGCGCATCCCGCCCCGGCCCGATGCCCCGGCCGTTCCCGCCGGCGCTCCGGGCGCGTCCGGCTGACGGCGCATCCGGCCGGCGCGGGCGGCAGGGGGCGTGGTCAGCCGTGATCGGCGGCTTGAACGGTGTGGCGCAGCAGCAGGGCCGTCGTCACCGGGCCCACCCCGCCGGGCACGGGCGTGAGCGCCCCTGCCTTTTCCGCGACCGCGATGGCGTCGACGTCGCCGACCAGGCCGCGGTCCTCGGTGGGATTGGTGCCGACGTCCACGACGATCGCCCCGGTCCGCACGTGCTCGGCCGTGATCAGCCCGGCGCGGCCGGCCGCGGCCACGACCACGTCGGCGACGGCGGTGACCGCGGCCAGGTCGCGCGTGCGGGAGTGGCAGACCGTCACGGTGGCGTTCCGGTCCAGCAGGAGGTGGGCGGCGGGCTTGCCGACCACCGTGGACCGGCCGACCACGGCGACGTGCAGGCCGGCCAGGTCGACGCCGTGGTGGTCGAGGATCGCCACGACCGCCTCGGCGGTCGCCGGAGCGAACGCGGGCAGGCCCGAGGCCAGGCGGCCCAGCGACAGCGGGTTGGCGCCGTCGACGTCCTTTTCGACCGCGATCGCGCCGGCCAGGTCCTCCAGCTTCGCTCCTCGCGGCAGCGGAGTCTGGAGGATGACGCCGTGCACGGTGTCGTCGACGCTCAGCTCCGCCAGACGGTCGCGGATCCGGCCGGGGTCGGCCTCCGCGCCGAGATCGACGATGTCGCAGGCGATGCCGGCCTTCACGGCGGCACGCGCGATCGAGCGGACGTACCAGGCGCTGGACTCGTCCGCGGTCGCCACGACGACCGCGAGCTTCGGCGGCGTACCGGCCGCGGCGAGCGCGGCGGCCCTCTCGGCGGCCTCGGTCCGGACGGACGCGGCGAGCTCCTTGCCGGAGAGCACCCGGGCGCTCATCCGGCGATCTCCGCACGGACGGCGGCGGTGACCCGTTCGGCCCGCGCGGCCACGTCGTCCACACCGGCCGCCACGGCGGTCAGTTCGGCGCGGGCCCGCTCGTCCTTGATCCCGCCGAGGTTGATCTCGATGTTCACCCGGGCGGTGGTCGCCGCGGCCCGCGCGGCCTCGGTGGCGGCGGCGATGTCGGAGACGACGTTCCGGTTGCCGACGGGCAGCAGTTCCTCGGCGATGCCGACGGCCCTCCCCGCGACGCCGACGACCTCGGCCGGGACCCTGCCCGCCCCCACCAGCGCGTCGGCGATGGCGGCCGATCGGGCGGCCTTCGCCTCCTCGGTGTCCTTGGGCAGCTTGTACGCCTCGGTGACCGCCGTGAACGCCGTCTCGTCGTCCTCGGCGAGGCGCAGCGCGCTCGACCGCAGTTCGTCGGTCTCGCCGATGATCCGTTCGATCAGGGACGCGTGCCCGGCGTACTTCTCACCGGTGCTGTACCGCGCGACCATGCCCAGCAGCGCGGCGGCCTGGGCGGCCTGCAGGGCCGCGACGGCGCCTCCGCCCGGGGCGGGCACCCGGTCGGCGAGCCGGGAGAGGAAGTCAATGATCTTCTCGTCGCGCATCGCGCCCGTCCTCCGGTGGTGACAGCACGGCCGTGAAAATCCTCCCACGTCCCGCCCGTCGCGCCTGCGCCGCCTTCCCCGTGTCCTTAGCCTCGTGTCTCCTTGGTCAGCGGGACGGGCGGGCCGGCTCGGCCGGAGGCCGTACGGGCTCGGGCGGGACCTCGGCGCGCCGGGCGGGCGCTGCCGGGGCCTGGCCGAGCAGGGTGCCGCCGAGGGCGAGGACCATGCCGAGCAACTGCACCGGGCTGAGAGCCTGACCGAGCGCGGCCCAGCCGATGACGGCGGCGGAGACCGGACTCAGCAGCGCGAGGAAGGCGACGGAGGTCGCGGGCAGCCGGGAGATCCCGCGGAACCAGATCCAGTAGCCGAGGGCGGTGCCGACGATGCCGAGATAGGCGTAGCCGAGCAGGTTCTCGCCGCTGAGCGCGGGTGGCGCGCCCTCGACGAGAAGGGCGACCGGGACGAGCAGCAGACCGCCGGCGGTGAGCTGCCATCCGGTGAGGGCGAGCGCGCCGACGCCCTCGGGACGGCCCCAGCGCTTGGTCAGCACCGTCCCGGCCGACATGGACGCCGCCCCCACGAGCCCGGCGAGCACGCCGACCATGTCCAGTCGCGCCTCGGCACGCAGGACGACCAGTCCGACCCCGAGCAGCCCGACGAGCCCGGCGAGCACTTTGCGCGCGGTCGGACGCTCGGCGAGCAGCAGGGCGGCGAAGGCGAGCGCGAACAACGGGCCGACGGCGCCCAGCACGGCCGCGACACCGCCCGGCAGCCGGTACGCCGCCAGGAACAGCAACGGGAAGAACGCCCCGATGTTCAGCGCGCCGAGCACCGCCGCCCGCCAGACCCACACTCCTCGCGGCAGCACGCGGGTGACGGCGAGCAGCGCGAGCCCGGCCGGCAACGCCCTGGTCAGGGCGGTGAAAAGGGGACGGTCGGGCGGGAGGAACTCGGTCGTCACGGCGTAGGTCGAACCCCAGACCAGTGGGGTGAGCGCGGTGAGGGCGAGCGTGCCCACGGCCGGCAGGGAACCATGGTTGGCGATTCTCACGGTTGCTCCTCGTTGATAATCTCAGCATTGAGATAACAGCACGCCGAACAGTTAAACGTCAAATAAACGAACGCTGAGAGACGTCGAGGGAGCCTGCATGGGCGACGCCGTGGACATGCTGCTGGACCAGTGGCGGCGGGAGCGGCCGGACGTGGACCCCTGGCCGATGGGCGTGGTCGGGCGCGTCTCCAGGCTGGCGCGGCTGCTGGACCGGGAGCTGAAGGAGTTCTTCTCGTCGTACGGCCTGGAGACGTGGGAGTTCGACGTGCTCGCGACGCTGCGCCGGTCGGGCCCGCCGTACGAGCTGACGGCGGGAGCCCTGAACAGGGCGGCGATGGTGACCTCCGGCGCGATCACGAACCGCATCGACCGCATGGCCGCCCGAGGACTGGTCGAACGGATCCCGGACGCCGGCGACCGGCGGTCCGTCCGCGTACGGCTCACCGGCAGCGGCCTCGCACTCGTGGACGAGGTGCTGGAGCCGCACGTCGCGAACGAGGCGCGGCTGCTGGCGCCGCTGGACCCCCGGGAACGGGATCACTTGGCCGACGCCCTGCGCACCCTTCTCGCCTCCCTGGGCGACACCACCCTCGGCTAGCCGGCGCCGGTCGCTCGGCGGTGCGCCCGTTCTCCTTCCTAGGGCGGCACGCCGGTCAGCCGTGCACCAAGGCGCGTACGCGGGCGGCGTCCTCGAAAGGGAGCGAGGCCGCTGTGAGCGCCCGGCGGGAGTCCATCGGGCGGTAGGCCGTACGGGACAGGCCCGTCCAGGTGAACGGGGAACCCGCCGGCCTCCGGGAGGACGTGCAGGCGGCGGTGACGCGGCGGGCGGCGCGATCGGTCCAGGGCAGGCCGCACCAGTCGTAGAGGTCGCGGAACCCGTCGAGGGGCGCGGCGCACAGGTCCTCGTAACGCACGACCCTGACGCCGGCCGCCCGCCGGGCCACCGTGTCGGTGACCCGCCACGCCACCCGCCATAACACGGCCGCCGCGGTGATCACATCCCGCTCTCCGGCGAAGGGCCCGAGATCGGCCACGTACGGGTGGTCACGCACCAAAAGGGGCTGGCCGAGCAGTTCGCGCACGTCCACCCGCCAGCCGAGCCGCCGCCAGCTCCCGGCGAACGACACGGGGTCACGGACCACGACGACCACGCGGCAGCCGAGACGGCCGGCGAACCACTCGGCCGACAGGAGCGCGAAGGGGTCGTCCAGCAGCGCCCTCCTGGCCAGCAGGCGGCCGAGGGTGAAGGCCGTGCCGTACCTGGCCATCCGCGCGAGGTCACCGGGGCCGTGGTTGCGGCGGACCTCGGCCGCCCAGCCGTAGCGGAGCGCGACCGTACGGGAGAAGGCCGCCAGCCAGGGCGTCTCGTCGTCCGGGCAGATGTACTGGAAGCGGTGCGTAACGGACGCGTCGAGCACGCCGGGGGAGCGGCCGGGCGGGCGCTGCGGGTTCAGCGGCTCGTTGACGTAGACCATCCGCCCGCTCGCCGTGAGCATCCGGCCGACCCAGCTCGTGCCGCTGCGCGGCAGGCCCGTGACCAGCACGGGCGGACCGGCGGCCGTCATCCGGTCCCGCTCGGGCCGCCGGCCGGGTGCCGGTGTCACGACGCCGCCCTCATCCGGACGGCCGTCGCCGGGGCGGGGCGGCGCAGGCCCAAGGGGAGCAGGCCGTACCGGCGGTGGACCTGGACGGCGGGCAGCAGGTTCTTCACGAGCACGCCGCCCGACCAGCCCAGCGCCGCGCCCAGCGCGCCGTACGCGGGGACGAGCAGCACGTCGAGGGCGATCGTCACCGCGACGGCCACGGTCACGTTGGCCAGGCTGGCGGCCGTACGCCCGCCCGCGACGAGCACGACGTCGACCATGCCGCAGGCGGTCGCGACCATCATCGTGGCCGACAGGACCAGGGCGATCGCGCCGCCTCCGGCGTAGGCGGGCCCGAACAGCGGCAGCAGCCACGGCGCGAGCGCCGCGTATCCCAGCCAGAGCGGCCAGGTGAGCACGACCAGCCACCTGGTGGTGGTGCGATACAGCGCGCGGACGCCGTCCAGGTCGCCCTCGGCGAGGGCCCTCACCAGCCGCGCCTGCGCGGCCTGGGCGAGCCCCTGACCGGCGAGCTGTCCGAGCACCTTGAACCGGGTCGCCGCGGTGTAGACGGCCGCCGCGGCGGGCCCCGCGAGCAGCGCGACGATCACCACGTCGAGCCGCTGGAACACCGACTGCAGGGCCGCGGCGGCGGACCGCGGCGCGGTGTGCCGCCAGAAGGCCCCGACCTCTCCCACCTCGTACGGCCCGAGCCCCCGCAGGCGTACGGCGGCCAGCACCGCGCCCACCAGGCAGGGAAGCGCCCAGGCCGCGGCCAGCACCGGCGGCGGCGCCGCGCAGAGCACGGCGGCGGTGACGAGCGCGAGCTGCCCGAGCGGCTGGACGGCGCCGGAGAGCAGCAGCGTCGGCCGCATGGTGCCGAGGCCGCGGGTGGCGCAGATCAGCACGTCCGACAGGGCGACGAACGGCAGGGCCGCGGCCAGCACCACCCAGACGCCGCCGGGCACGCCGGTCAGCCCGGCGAGCGGCCCGGCCGCCACGGCGACCCCGGCTCCGGTCACGGACGCGAGCGCGGCCACCGGCGCGAGGACCCCGCGGACCAGCCGCCGGTCCGCGTCCGGGTCGCGGACGGGCCCGATGTGCCGGATGGGCCGGTGGCGGGCCAGGGCGTGGACCAGGCCGTTGCCGGCGTCGAGGCGCACGACGCCCGCCAGCATCAGGCACACCGATGTGGCCGTGAAGAACGCCCCGGCGGCCTGCGGGGACAGCGACCGCGTCACCACGAGCACGAGCGCGATCTGCCCGCCCGCGGCGGCGGCCGCCGAGACCAGACCGGCGACTCCATGCCGCAGCAGGCCCCTCCGCTCACGAGGGCCACCGTGCGGATCCTCGTGCCCGTCCGGATCCTCGTGGTCGGGACGATTCCGCCCGGAGCCCGCGGACGGTCCGGTCAGCGCCGCCACGAGGGCACCGCCCCCAGCCACGGCACGAGCAGCGCGTCCCACGGCTCGAAGTGCTCGCGGAGCCGGCGGTGGACCGACGCGGGCATGGTCTGACGCGGCCGGGCGTTGTGCCGCTCGAACTCCACGTCCCCCAGCCGGGGCAGCCCGAGGAAGCCCAGCACCCGGTCGTACGCGGCGGCGGGGTCGCGGAACAGCAGTCCGCTGTCGAGCACCAGGATCCGGTCGCGCCCCACGAGCGGCTCCAGCCGGGCCAGTTGCTCGGCGTACCGTCCCCGGGAGAGGTACGCCTGATGCCGGTGCGCGTGACTGGCGTAGCCGGGGACGCTCCGGAGCCGTTCGACCTCACCGGCGAGGCGCTCCGGCTCCAGCGCGAGGGCGCGCTCGAAGCTCGGCTCGGTCTCGAACCCCCGCGCCAGCTCGTGCGCGTGCGCGGAGCAGGCCCGCTCGACCGGGTCCCGGACCAAGGCGATCAGCTTGACGCCGGGCAGGTCGGCCGCGATGCGGGCCCCCGCCAGGGGATGGAACAGGTAGTAGGGGGCCGACTCGAACGCCTGGGGGGCATGGCCGTGCCGGAATCCGAGCATCCGGGCCCCGGACGTCAGCGGGAAGTGGGCGCGATACCACGGCAGGCCCCGCTCGTAGGACATGTCGAAGTAGTGGACGCCCTTGCGCAGCACCGGCTTCATCACGAGCGGATGCCGGGACAGGGCGCGGTAGAGCGAGGTCGTGCCGCACCGTTGGGCCCCGATGATCAGGAACGACGGCAGCACCCTGCCGCCGCTGGTCAGTCGTCCGGCGGCGTACGAGACGGCGTGCGCCGAGTGCTTCAGCGGCGCCTTCACAGCAGGCACTCCTCATGATCGACGAGAGGGTTCAGCCAGTCGGCGGGCGGCCCGAGCGGCTCGTGGCCGTCGCGGCGGTGCCGCTCGGCCAGGGCGACCAGGTAGTGGACCGCCGTACGGCGGGCCAGGGCCACCTCCACGCCGAACGGCTCCAGGAGCCCGCCCGCCTGGGCGAGACACGAGCGGGCGGCGACCGCGGGCGGCATCCGGCGCAGCGCCCGGTGGAAGAAGTGGTGCAGGGCGTCGAAGCCGAGCGGCACGCCGACCGCGAAGCGTTCCCAGTCCCACACGAGCAGCCGCCCGTCCGCCCCCAGGTCGACGTTCCAGGGGGTGAAGTCCCCGTGCCAGGCCGCCTCCCCGTGCCGATCCCCGGCCCACTCCTCGCCGTACGGACGGATCGCGGCGATCTCCTGTACGGCCGAGCCGAGCAGGCGGGCGGGCACGCGGCGGGAACCCACCCGGCGGGAGGTCACGGGCAGCGGGGACAGCATCAGCACCTCCAGACCCCGCCACTCGCCGTGATACAGCACGTCGGGTGGCATGACGACCTTCAACGGCCGCCCGGCGAGCATGCGCAGCACCTCGCTCTCGTACCGCACCAGCCGTCTGGCCCGCGGCGAGTCGCCGATCTTCACGAACCCCACGAGTCCCGACTCGTCGTACGCCTCCAGGATGGGCTTGCGGTTGGCGCGGCGGGCGGGCCTGACATGGACGACCACGCGCACACGGCGGCCGAGGACGTCGCTCAGGTGCGTCTCGATCGTGTCGGTCCCGGCGTGGACGGGCAGGCCGCGCCCCAGCGCGGCGTGCCACCACGTGCGCGGGACGACACGCCGGGGGACGAGGCGGTGCGGCAGCACGCTGCGGGCGCCCGGACAGGAGTCGTGTCCGGGAAACAGCAGGTCCACGACCTGGTCCAGGTAGCGGAGACGGTCGGCGGCGTCCCTCATCGGGCCTCCCCGAGGTCCGTTGTGACGGCGGCGTTGCGCCAGAGCAGTGCGAAGGAGATCAGGAAGAGGGTCAGGGCGCTGATCAGCCCGTCGTAGACGACCATGTAGAGCAGCACGAGGATCATCACGAGCGTCCCGGCCTTGCCGATCGGCGACCGGTCCGCCCAGTAGCGCCGCACCGCGCCGGCGAAGAAGGCGGCGTACAGCAGGGCCCCCGCGAAGCCCTGGCTGATCAGCAGCAGCCACAGCTGCCCGTCGCTGCCGAGCGGGGGATGGCCGCACTCCACGCACCACGCGCTGCGGCCCGTCGTCACGGTCCGGTGGCTGCCGTACGCGGTGCGCGTGTTGCCGTATCCGATCACCGGGGACGAGGTCGCGACCCGGACCGTGGTCGCGACCGTGAACGCGCGGATGCCGTTGCTGTGCGGGTTGTCCAGCCGCTGGGCGACGATGCCGCTCAGCGGCGACAGCAGGAGCGCCGCCGCGGCGACGGCCGCGGCCGCGCCCGCCACGAGGGGGCGTCCGCCCCGGATCACGAGGTAGGCCGCCGAGACCCCGAGCCCGATCCACAGACCCCGGTTGAGCGAGTAGACGACCGGGACGGCGGCGACGGCGAGCGCGAGCACGGCCGCCACGCGCCGGTACGGCCCGCCGTAGGCCCACCAGCCCACCACGAACCAGATCACCAGCACCGAGACGTCGCTGCCCCAGGCGTTGGCCCACTCGAACGGCGCCTCCGGACGCGGCGCGGCGTGCCCGAGCACGTGCTGCATCTGGGCGGCCGTCGGGTGGATCAGGTTGGCGACGAAGGGGTGGCCGCCGATCGACGACGGCAGCACCATCTCCATGGGCGAGGTGAACGCGAAGCCGGGCGCCAGCACGCCCAGCAGCCCGCCCGCGACGGCCGTCAGGAACAGCACGCCGAGCCACCTGACGAGGGTGCGCTGCGGCAGCTCGTCATGGGTGAGGTTGCCCAGGTAGAGCACCATGATCAGAAGTGAGACGTAGACGGCCAGCCGCATCAGGTAACCGATGACCCGGCCGGCGGCGAGCTCGCCGTACGTGCCGTCCGGCGTCTCGGCGAGCGCGAGCGCGCTGACGAGGTAGCCCGTGAGCAGCAGCGCCCACAGGCCGAAGCCCTTCGGCGCGCGGATCGGCCACCTGCGCCACAGCACCACGGCCATGGGCGCGGCCAGCACCACCACCGACAGCCCGCCCAGGCCGAGCGCCCACCAGACCGGATAGCCGAGCAGGAGCGCGGCGATCGGCCACGCCGTCCGTGCGGGACGGCGACGGCGCCGCCGGCGGCGGGCGGGGAAGGGCTGGTCCGCGCCGGGCGGCCGGTCCTGCCACCCCGTCACGTACGCCGGAATCGCCGGACGCGGGTCGGCGACCATCGGCGCGGGACCGCTCGCGGTGCGGGGGCCGGGGGTTCTCACGCGCCCCACTCCGCGGTCTCGGGGACGGGCGCGACGAACCCCGGCGGTACGGCGACGGCGCCGAGCACGCGGGCTCCCTGCCGGGACAGTTGCCGTACGGCCCGGGCGACCTCGGGGGAGGTCGTCCGCCGCAGGCCGATCAGGAGCAGGGCGGCGTCGGGATGGGCGGAGCGACCGGTCACGACCGTGACCGGCACGAGATGCGCCAGCGCTGAGCCGAGGCCCTTGGCGAGCGGCCTGGCGGTGCTCGTGACCCCGACGCCTTCGACAAGCAGCCGGTGCGGCCCGCCGCCCAGCGACGTGGCGACGGCGGCGGCCATCTCGTCGAGGATCCCGGAGTCCGGCCTGGCCGGAAGCTCGGCGAGCAGCGGCAGGCCGCACAACCTCTCGATGTCCGCACACGTGCGGACGCGGGTGTCCAGGCGGTCGCGGCCGAAGGCGGCGCCCGCCCCGGCGAGGACGCCGAGGAACAGGCCGCTGCCGAGGAAGAGCGGGGGGCTGGGGTGGGCCGGTCGCGCGGGCGGCCTGGCGGGGCTGATGACCGTGCCCGGCGTCACCGCGACGGTCTTGAGCGCGTCGTAGCGCAGCGTGAGGTCCGACACCTGCCGGGCGAGCATGGCCTGCCGCCGCGTCGTCCCCAGCCCGGCCGCGCCCCCTGCCGTCGTGGTCTGGGCCGTCGTGGTCTGGGCGGCCGCGGTCCGGGCCGCGGCGGCCTCGTCGAGATCGTCCTCGACCTCGCGCAGCCGCGCGGCGACCAGCTTGAGCTGGGCGCCGATCGCGTCCTCGGCGGCGCGGGCGCGGTTGCGCAGGTACGCCTCCGCGTACGCCTGAGCCCCCGCCGCCGCGGCCTGGGGATCGGACGCGGAAAACGAAATGGAAAGAATGGCGGAATTGGGAGGAACGTCCACTGTGACGTGCTCCCGCAATTCCTCCGGATCCGGATTTTTCAGCGTTTCGGCGGCCCGGGCGGAGACGACCGCCGACCGGGCGACCTGTGATTCGGTGTCGAGATTGAGCGCCTCTCGCTGCCGCGCGTTCGGCACGTTGAGCTGTTCCTGCGCGCCGGTCGGCAGCACCTGCACCTGGGCGACCGCGGTGTAACGCTCGGGGGTCAGCGCGAGCGCCGCGGCTCCGCCGCCCACTCCCGCGAGCAGGCAGACGGCGGCGACCAGACGCCTGCGCCCGAGCACCGAACCGTACTCCGCCAGGCCGTTATCCACCCGGTGACGGCTGTGCGGCGGCAGGCTCATCGAACTCCCCGTGCCCTCGTTCGTCACGCGGCCGCGGCCTCGGTGCGGGGAGCTGTGGCCCCCGGAATGAGGGAGAAGCCGCCGGGCGCGTTCGTGGTCCCGGCGGCGGTCCGGCGGGATCCGGTCTCGAACTATAGGCGGCCGCGGAGTTTCGTCCCCGGCTATTGACGAATTCACATCAGGCGATGGCCGCTCAATTAGTCGATGAAAGTGGATATTTCCGTACTTGTGAGATGGGGAAACGGCTTCCGGAGCCACGGGAATTGATGGGATGGTGTTTGCCCATCCGTTCATTGCGAGGTCTGCCGAAAAAGGGGGCGCGATGAGACTCATCGCCGGCGTGGCCGTACTGGTGGCGGGGGCGTGCGCGACCGCCTGCACGGGCACCGCCACGAGCGGGCGGGTGCCGGGCGGCGCCGTGACGACGCCGGTCGCCTGCGCGGTCACCGACAAGCTCATTCCGACGTGCGGGGCGTGGTGGGGGATCGCGCCCGACGTCTTCTCCGGACGCGGCCCGATACGTGCGGTGGACATGGCCGAACGGCGCATGGGCCGCCGGGCCGACATCGTGCACGTCTACCACCGGGGCGGCGAGCTCTTCCCCACCGCCGAGGAGCGGGAGATCGCCAAGGGGCCCCGGCTGCTGCTGGTGAACTGGAAGCCGGCGCTCGACCACACCTGGGCCGAGGTCGCGCGCGGCGAGGTGGACGGGCGCGTCGACCGGCTCGCCGACCACATCCGGCGCAGCTTCCCCGGCCGGTTCTTCCTCACGATCCACCACGAACCGGAGAACGACGTACGCGAGGGCGGGGGATACACGGCGGCCGACTACGTCGCGATGTACCGCCACGTGGTGACGCGCCTGCGGCAGCGGGGCGTGCGCAACGCGGTGACCGTGATGACCTACATGGGCGCGCCCAACTGGGCGGTCAAGCCGTGGTTCGGCCGGCTCTACCCGGGTGACGACGTGGTCGACTGGGTGGCCTTCGACCCGTACGCCGACGACCGGGTGCGCGACTTCGCCGGGCTGGTCGACAAGACCCGGCCCGACGCGCCGGGCTGGCCCGGGTTCTACCGGTGGATGCAGGCCAGGTTTCCGGCGAAGCCGATCATGGTCGCCGAGTGGGGCGCCTTCGAGCGGCGCGGAGCGCCGGGATTCAAGCGCGACTTCTTCGAGTCCGTCCAGCGCCAGATCGGGGACTACCCGCAGATCAAGGCGCTGGTCTACTTCGACTCGCCGCTCGCTCCCCGGGGCGACACCAGATTCGACACCACGCCGGGCGCGACCCGGGCGTTCGCGCAACTCGGGCGGTTGCCCCGCTTCACGTCGACGCCGGTGCCGCCCTCGTGAGGCCGGGGGGACGCCTCAGCGCACCCAGCCGCCCGCGGTGACGAGGTTCAGCACGGCGCCGACCGCGCGCTCGACCGTCATGTCCGTCGTGTCGAGGACGAGGTCGGCGTCCTCCGGCTCCTCGTAGGGGTCGGAGATCCCGGTGAACTCCGGGATCAGCCCGGCGCGGGCCTTGGCGTACAGGCCCTTGCGGTCGCGGCGCTCGCACTCCTCCAGCGGCGTGGCCACGTGGACGAGCAGGAAGTCGCCGCCGACCTCCTCGACCATCGCGCGCACCTCGTCCCTCGTCGCGGCGTACGGCGCGATGGGCGCGCAGATCGCCAGGCCGCCGTGGCGGGCGACCTCGGCGGCCACGAAGCCGATCCTGCGGATGTTGAGGTCGCGGTCCTCCCGCGAGAACGTGAGCCCCGCCGACAGCAGCCGCCGCACGACGTCGCCGTCCAGGTAGGTGATCGTGCGGCCGCCCCGCTCCAGCAGCGCGTCGCGCAGCCCCCGGGCGATCGTCGACTTGCCCGAGCCGGACAGCCCGGTGAAGAACACCACGAGACCCCGCTTGTGCGGCGGCCCGGGGATCGTGACCGGCGCGGGACCGGCGAGGTGCTCGGTGGCGCCGTAGTTGCGCGCCACGTGCTCGCGGAGCTCGAGGTCGATCTCGGTGTCCTCGCGCGGCGCGAGCGGCACCGCGACCACCGTCGCTCCGGGGAGCTTGTCGGCCGCCTTGAGCGCGGCGCGCACCACCGCCGGGCCGCCCTCGCCGAAGACGAGGGGCATGAGGACCACGGCCGCGTCCAGCTCCTCGGCGGTCGCCGCGACCTCGTCGAGCGCGGCGGAGTCGAGCGGCCCGCGCATCGTCACCGCGAGGACCTCGCCGTCGGGCAGGCCCTTACGCACCTCCTCCGGCGTACGGCGCAGCCGGGCGAACGGGCCGTACACGGGGGCGTCGAGCGCCTCGACCGGTCCCGCGGCGTGATGGCCGTCCCGCTCCATGACGGTCAGCACCGCGACCGCCGCGCCCTCGGGGTCCTTCAGCGTCACCCGGTCGCCGGGCCCGAACTCGTCGGGAAGCGCGATGGTGATCGGATCGGGCCAGGGCGCTCCGCCGGGCAGCCGCCCGCGGTCGACCACGCTCTCCACCTCGGCAGAGGTGAGGAAGCCGGTCAGCGGCGCGTACGCCCCGGACAGCAGCAGCTCCAGGTCGGCCAGCTCACGCGCGTCGGGCGTCCACTCGGTCATGGCATCCGTTTCCGCTCGATCGATCGGACCTCGATGGGATCGGATACGCACCCTACTGGCACCGGCAGGCATAGCGTGCCCGTGCCCGGGGCGTCTACAGGCAGACGTTGATCCGAGGAGGTGCTCGTGGACGCCGCAGAAGAGCGACGATTCCGCGAATTCGTGTCGGCCCGCGCGCCGGCGCTCATGCGGCTGGCCTATCTGCTGAACGGAGGGGACCAGCACTCCGCCGAGGACCTGCTGCAGACCGCCCTGGCCAAGGTCGTCACGCGATGGGGGCGGCTCGACGAGCCCGAGGCGTACGTGCGCCAGGTCATGTACCGCCAGCAGGTCAGCTGGTGGCGGCTGGCGCGGCGGCGACGGGAGACCAGCGTGGCGGACGTGCCGGAGCACCCGGCCGGCCGTGGAGACGCCGACGAGGCCGAGCTGAGGATCGTCCTGCGCCGCGCGCTCGCCCGGCTGACGCCCCGGCAGCGCGCCGTGCTCGTGCTGCGCTATCTGGAGGACCTGCCTGAGAACGAGGTGGCCCGCATCCTCGGCTGCTCGGTCGGGACCGTGCGCAGCACCGCGCACCGGTCCCTCGCCCGGCTGCGGGCGACCGCGCCGGAACTCATCGACCTGCGCCTGAGTGAGGTGATCTGATGACGCCCCGGATGCTGAAGCAGACGCTGGAGGAGTGGTCGCGGGAGGTTCAGGTCCCCGCCGACCTCGCCGACCGCGCGCTGCGCCGCCGGTCACGGCTGCGCCTGACGAGGCTCGCGGGGGCGGTCGCGTGCGCGGCCGTTGTGGCGGCCGTGGCCCTGCTGGTGCCGCTGGTGGCGGTCCCCCTCCTCGACAAGGCGCCGGTCTCGCAGGTCGGCGGTCCGCCGGTGGTCGTGCCCGTCCAGCCGTACCGGCAGACGACCCCGGCGCAGGACCTGCTCGCCGACACGGAGAACTCCCCGCCGAAGACGATGATCGCGGCGGGCAGGGTGGCAGTGTCCGCCTACTACACGTGGCGGAGGCGTACGGTCGCCGGGCGTGAGGCGATGGACCGCACGTGGTATCTCCTCGACCAGGTGACCGAAAGCTACGAGAAGACGGAGTGGGGCTGGGTCGAGGTCGCGCCCGGCCTGCGCTGGGCGGCGGTTCTGGAGAAGGACCTTCCCGCCGGCAGGATCGGGATCTTTGACATGGAGACGCGCCAGGTGCGGGCATGGGTGTCCGTGGATCATCCGGTGGGCGGTGTGTCCTGGTCGCCCGACGGCACCCGGCTCGTGGCCACCGCCTATGACGACCACCCCGACCTCGACCGCGACTCGATCCACTACGGGCGGCGGTGCCCGGCACGGGTCGCGGCGACGCCGGAGGATCCCCGGCAATCGCGGTTCCAGACGGTCTCCACCAGCCGCACCGGGTTCTACGTCGTCGACGTGGCGACCGCGACGGCGGGGGACTTCCACGCCGTCGATCCCTGCTGGACCGACAACAGCAACGTCAGGCGCGACTTCGCGTGGAGCGGCGACGGCACGCTGATCCGCGAGCGCAGCCTCTCCCGGTGGCACGACGCCTTCCTGGACCTGGAGGGCAGGCCGCGCGACGCGCCCGACGGCTACGTGCCGAGCGAGTCGAAGGCGGGCGTGTCGCCCGACGGCACGCTGCTCGCGGGCCGGGACGGCATGCCGACCAAGGTCACGGAGTTGTCGACGGGCAAGATCGTGGGGCATCAGCAGGTGCTCCAGCTGCTCGCCTGGGCGGACGACCGCCGCCTGGTAGCCCTGGGCTGCGCCGGCAGGTGCGGCAACGAGTTCAACAACGGCCTGGTGCTGGTGGACGTGGACGGCGGGAACGCCGTACCGCTGACGGCGAACCGGAAGAACAGCCAGCAGCCCGGGTCGTGGGAACCGGTCCTGACCCTGCGGTAGGCGCTCAGATGAGGCGGGCGAAGTGGTTCTGCGGACGGCGGATCACCATGGTGATCTCGTCCTCGGTGCCGTTGAGCCCGCCTCGCGAGAACGCGGACACGGCCCGGCAGACCACCGCGACCAAGCCGCTGTGCGGTCCCCGCCGGGCCGGGCCGCTCACCGCCGAGTAGTCCTCGGCGATCATGAGCCCGCGCATGAGGCAGTACGCCTGGATGCCCTCCCGGGAGGCCAGCGGTTCGTAGACCGCCGGGAGCGGCCCCACGGACCCGGCCGGGGCGAGCGTGCGCCACAGCGTCCGCCGCAGCCAGCGCGGGGTCACCCGGTCGCAGAAGCCGTACGCCGACTTCCGGTCGCGCATCTTCAGCAGCAGCAGCCCGCCGGGGCGCAGCCCCGCGACGAGCCGGTCGAGCACGAGCTCGGCGTGGCGGATGCGTTCGAGGAGGAACGACACGTAGACGACGTCGAAGGAGCGCGGCGGGATCGGCACCAGGCGCAGGTCGCCCAGGTAGGACGCCTCCAGGTCGCCGCGGTTGGCGGTGTGCGCCCGCAGGGGCGCCAGATCCTCGTCCACCCCCGTCATCCTCGGCTCGTACCGGCCCACGTCGAGGACGCCGCCCCGGCCGCATCCGGCGATGAGGATGTCGAGCCGCCGTCCGAGCTGGTCGGTCCACTGCTCGCGAATCCGCTGGCTGAACACGTCGTCCTGGTCCGCGGACGACAACCGAACCTCTGTCATACGACTGAGAGTAATCATTAGAGGACGGTGAGTTGCGTATTTGCCGCCACCCATCTCGTCCGGACCGAGCGGCCAAGCGGGACCAGCCGAGCGGCCGAGCGGAGCGAGGCGGGCGGACAGGGCGTAGCCTGGATAGCCGCGGCCCGGTTGGGAGCATCTCGTGGATCTTCGCTCAGGCGGGGATCGGCCGGATGACGGGGGCCGCGTCCGCACGCCGGCTGTCTTAGTCACGGGGCTTTTGAAGGCATCGATGTCTCTTTCCGGACTGCTCGACCTCGTTTCCGCCGAACCCAGGCTGGCCGCCGCGCTCGACGCGGCCGGGCAGTCCGCCGACCCCGGCGCCGAGTTGGTGGCGACGCCCGCGCTGCGGCCGTTCGCCGTGGCCGCGCTGTCCCGCGTACGGCCGGTGCTCGCCGTCACGGCGACCGGGCGCGAGGCGGAGGATCTGGCCGCCGCGCTCACCAGCCTGGTCGACGAGAACTCCGTGGCCGTCTTCCCCGCTTGGGAGACGCTGCCGCACGAGCGGCTGTCCCCGCGCAGCGACACGGTCGGCCAGCGGCTGGCCGTGCTGCGGCGGCTGGCGCACCCCATCGAGGGCGACCAGACCGCCGGTCCGCTGCGGATCGTGGTGGCCCCGGTCCGCTCGCTGCTGCAGCCGATCGTGGCCGGGCTCGGCGACCTCGCACCCGTACGGCTGCACGCCGGCGACGAGGCCGAGCTCGACGACATCGTGGCCCGGCTGGTCGAGAACGGTTACCACCGGGTGGACATGGTGGAGAAGCGCGGCGAGGTGGCCGTGCGCGGCGGCCTGCTCGATGTGTTCCCGCCCACCGAGGAGCATCCGCTGCGGCTGGAGTTCTGGGGCGACACGATCGAGGAGATCCGCTGGTTCAAGGTGGCCGACCAGCGCTCGCTGGAGGTCGCCCAGGACGGCCTGTTCGCCGCGCCCTGCCGGGAGCTGCTGCTCACCGACGACGTACGGCGGCGCGCCCGCGAGCTGGGGGAGGAGCACCCGGCGCTGAAGGACGTGCTCGACCAGCTCGCCGAGGGGGTGCCGGTGGAGGGCATGGAGGCGTTCGCGCCCGTGCTCGCCGGGGCCATGGACCTGCTGCTCGATCACCTGCCGGTGCGGTCGGCCGTGTTCGTCTGCGACCCCGAGCGCATCCGCGGCCGGGCCGTCGAGCTGGTCCGTACGAGCCAGGAGTTCATGGAGGCGTCCTGGATCGCCGCCGCGGCGGGCGGCGAGGCGCCGATCGACCTGGAGGCGGCGGCCTTCCGCACGCTGGAGGAGGTGCGCGACCACGCCCGCGAGCTGGGCCAGCCGTGGTGGAGCATCGCGCCGTTCGGCGAGGGCGTGGAGCTGGACGCGCAGGACGTCGAGGCCTACCGGGGCGACACCCAGCGGGCGCTCGCCGACATCAAGGGCTGGCTGGGCGCGGGCAAGGCCGTCGTGCTGCTGAGCGAGGGGCACGGCCCGGCCGAGCGCATGGTCGAGCTGCTCAAGGGCGTGGACGTGGCGGCGCGGCTGGTGCCGTCCCTCGACGGCCCGCCGCCGAAGGACGTCGTGCAGGTCACGACGGGCCGCATCGACCACGGCTTCGTCACGCCGGACGTCGCCGTGGTGACCCACCTCGACCTGGTCGGGCAGAAGGCGTCCACCAAGGACATGCGCCGGCTGCCGTCGCGCCGCCGTAACATGGTCGACCCACTCCAGCTCAAGGTCGGCGACCACGTCGTGCACGAGCAGCACGGCGTGGGCCGTTACGTCGAGATGGTCCAGCGCACGATCCAGGGCGCGACCCGCGAATACCTGGTGATCGAGTACGCCAAGGGCGACCGGCTCTACGTGCCGACCGACCAGCTCGACGAGGTCACGCGCTACGTCGGCGGCGAGGCGCCCACGCTCAACCGGATGGGCGGGGCCGACTGGGCCAAGGCCAAGACCCGGGCGAAGAAGGCGGTCAGGGAGATCGCGGGTGAGCTGATCCGGCTCTACTCGGCCCGGATGGCCTCCCCCGGCCACGCGTTCGGCGCCGACAGCCCCTGGCAGCGGGAGATGGAGGACGCCTTCCCGTACGCCGAGACGGGCGACCAGCTCGAAGCGATCGACGAGGTCAAGCGCGACATGGAGCGGCCCGTCCCGATGGACCGCCTGATCTGCGGCGACGTCGGGTACGGCAAGACCGAGATCGCGGTGCGGGCGGCGTTCAAGGCGGTGCAGGACGGCAAGCAGGTCGCCGTGCTCGTGCCGACGACGCTGCTGGTGCAGCAGCACCTGTCGACGTTCGGTGAGCGGTTCGCCGCCTTCCCGGTCACGGTGAAGCCGGTCTCCCGGTTCCAGACCGACAGCGAGGTCAAGGCGACCCTCGACGGCCTGCGTACGGGCGAGGTCGACGTGGTGATCGGCACGCACCGGCTGCTGTCGCCCGAGGTGAAGTTCAAGGACCTCGGCCTGATCATCGTGGACGAGGAGCAGCGGTTCGGCGTCGAGCACAAGGAGGCCATGAAGCACATGCGCACGCAGGTCGACGTGCTCGCCATGTCGGCCACGCCGATCCCGAGGACGCTGGAGATGGGCCTGACCGGCATCCGCGAGATGTCGACCATCCTCACCCCGCCGGAGGAGCGGCACCCGATCCTCACCTTCGTCGGGCCGTACGACGACAAGCAGATCGCGGCGGCGGTCCGGCGCGAGCTGATGCGCGACGGCCAGGTGTTCTTCGTCCACAACCGGGTCCGCACGATCGACAAGGTGGCCGCGCGGCTGCGCGAGCTGGTGCCGGAGGCGCGGATCGCGGTCGCCCACGGGCAGATGAACGAGACACAGCTCGAAAAGATCATGGTGGACTTCTGGGAGCGCAGCTTCGACGTGCTGGTCTCCACCACGATCGTCGAGTCCGGCCTGGACGTGCCCAACGCCAACACGCTCATCGTGGACCGGGCCGACAACTACGGCCTGTCGCAGCTCCACCAGTTGCGCGGCCGGGTCGGCCGGGGCCGCGAGCGCGGCTACGCCTACTTCCTCTACCCGCCCGAGTCGCCGCTGACCGAGACCGCGCACGAGCGGCTCGCCACGATCGCCCAGCACACCGAGATGGGCGCCGGCATGTACGTCGCGATGAAGGACCTGGAGATCCGCGGCGCCGGCAACATCCTCGGGGCCGAGCAGTCCGGCCACATCGCCGGCGTCGGCTTCGACCTGTACGTCCGGATGATGGCCGAGGCCGTGCAGGAGCAGAAGTCCAAGCTCGCGGGCGAGAGCAAGGTGGAGGAGCGGCCCGAGGTCAAGGTCGAGCTGCCGATCAACGCCCACGTGCCGCACGACTACGTCACCTCCGAGCGCCTGCGGCTGGAGGCGTACAAGCGGATCGCGGCGATCGGCTCGGAGGACGACATCGCGGCCGTCCGCGACGAGCTCACCGACCGGTACGGCAGGCCGCCCCAGGAGGTGGACAACCTGCTGGAGGTGGCGCGCTTCCGCATCAAGGCGCGGCGGGCCGGGCTGACGGACGTGACGCTGCAGGGCCAGCAGATCAGGTTCGCGCCCGTGGAGCTGAAGGACTCCCAGCAGGTGCGGCTGCAGCGGCTCTACCCGCGGTCGATCTGGAAGCAGGCGACGGGCATCCTGCTCGTGCCGGTGCCCAAGACGAAACCGATCGGCGGTCAGCCGCTTCGCGACCTCGACCTGCTGAAATGGTGCGGGGACCTGGTCGAGGCCCTGTTCCTGGAGCCGATGCGGGTACAGTGACCCGCGAAATTGTCAACATATGCGTGGCCGGTGTCGTTCGGGAGGATCGTCCGTGAAGTCGTATCGAGTGCGCGTCGCCGTGGCGCTGGCGGCGGCCGGTATCGCCGTGACCGCTTGCGGCGGCCCCGTGCAGGCGGGTTCCGCGGCCATCGTGGGCAATGAGCGCATCACCTCCAGCCAGCTGAACGACGAGGTCCGCGAGCTGCGCGCCGCCCTGGCCGCGAACAAGATCCCCGAAAACCAGCTCCAGCTGTCCTTCTCGCTGCCGCAGACGGTCCTGCTCAACATGACCACGAGCAGGCAGTTCCAGGAGCTCGGCCGGCGCAAGGGCGTCACGGTCACCGACCGTGAGGTGGACGACGTCGCCGTCGCCCAGGGCGGCTGGGACCAATTCAACAAGGTGCTGCTGGCCAACGGCATCCCGCTGGACGAGAGCCGCGACTTCATCCGCGCCGTCATCGTCCGCAACAAGCTGGCGCAGCAGTCCGGGGCGGGTCAGGACCAGGCGAGCCAGCAGGCCGCCCTCCAGAAGGTCGTCGAGGAGGCCGACTCGACCGTGCCGGTGAAGTACAGCCCGCGCTACGGCAAGTTCGACCCCCAGCAGGGCTTCGTCGCCGACGACCGCTTCGGCGCAACCGCGGGCGCGCCCGGTGCGGGAGCGCCGGGTGCGGAAGGCGCGGGTGCGGAAGGCGCGGGCGCGGCAGGCGCGGAAGGCGCCCCCCAAGCCGGCTGACCGCCCCAGGACGGCCGTGATAGGCCATGAGGGGTGATTAGGGTGGGAACATGGCGTTGATCGTGGTGACCACCTCGCCCAGGGTCGCTCCGGGGCTGCTCGCGCCCGCGGCGTGGAAGGCCCTCACCGCGGGACGAGTGCTCACCGGCACTCCCGACCACCCCTGTCTGCCCTATCTCGACGAGGCCGGCGTCCGGGTCGAGGTGGTGACCCCGGACCCCGGCGCGATCGCCCGCGAGAGCCGTACGGGGACGGTGGTGTGGCTGGCCGCGCAGGACGGCGACGAGGACTTCATGCGCGCGGTCGGCCACGCCGCGATCTCCCTGGACGAGCCGCCGGAGATCGAGGTCGTCCCCGGTTCCTACGACCTGCCGGGGGCCCGGCTGCTCGATCTCGTCCAGGTCATGGACCGCCTGCGCCGCGAATGCCCGTGGGACCGCAAGCAGACCCATGAGTCGCTCGTGCCGTACCTGGTCGAAGAGGCCTACGAGGTGCTGGAGACCATCCACGAGGGCGACTACGGCGCGCCGCTGCGCGAGGAGCTCGGCGACCTGCTGCTCCAGGTGGTGTTCCACGCTCGCCTCGCTCAGGAGCGCGTGGGGACGGACGGGGACGGCTTCGACATCGACGACGTCGCGGCCGGGATCGTGGAGAAGCTGGTCCGCCGCCACCCGCACGTCTTCGCGGACGTCGAGGTCGCCGGCGCCGGTGATGTCGCGGACAACTGGGAGACGATCAAGGCGGCGGAGCGGGCCGCCAAGGGGGAGACCGCCTCGGTGCTCAGCGGTGTCCCCATGGGCCAGCCGGCGATCTCCCTGGCCGCCCAGCTCCTGCGCCGGGCCGGCCGCGCCGGGGCGCCCGCAGTGCTCGCCGAGGACCTCGCCACGCCCGTCGGCGCCCGCCTGTTCGCGCTCGTACGGGAGATCCAGGACGCGGGGCTCGACCCCGAGGCCGAGCTGAGGGCGGCGGCCAGGGAATACCGGCGGCGCGTGGAGGAGTGGGAGGACGATCGCCGGGTGACGCCGCCGGACACGCCGTGAACGGGTGGCCCTCCGCCGTACCGAGTAGTAGGGACCGATAGGCTCGGGAGGCAAACCGCCCGCCATTTTGCTAGGAGCGTTCGTGGCTGCCATCGAGGCCATCACCGCCCGCGAGATTCTCGATTCCCGTGGGAACCCCACGGTCGAGGTCGAGGTACTGCTGGACGACTACAGCACCGGCCGCGCCGCCGTTCCGAGTGGCGCCTCCACCGGCCAGTTCGAGGCCGTCGAGCTGCGCGACGGCGACAAGAAGCGCTATCTCGGCAAGGGTGTCGAGAAGGCCGTCCTCGGCGTGACCGACGAGATCGCCGACGAGCTGATCGGCTTCGACGCCGAGGAGCAGCGTCTCATCGACCAGACGATGATCGATCTGGACGGCACGCCCAACAAGGCCCGCCTCGGGGCCAACGCGCTCCTCGGCATCTCGCTGGCCGTCGCCAAGGCCGCCGCCGACAGCGCCGACCTGCCCCTGTTCCGCTACGTCGGCGGGCCGAACGCGCACATCCTGCCCGTGCCGATGATGAACATCCTGAACGGCGGCGCGCACGCCGACACCAACGTGGACATCCAGGAGTTCATGATCGCGCCGATCGGCGCCGAGACGTTCTCCGAGGCGCTGCGCATGGGCGCGGAGACCTACCACACGCTCAAGAGCGTGCTGAAGGAGAAGGGCTACGCCACCGGCCTCGGCGACGAGGGCGGCTTCGCGCCGAACCTGCCGTCGAACCGCGACGCGCTCGACCTGATCCTGGTCGCCATCGAGAAGGCCGGCTACACGCCGGGTCAGGACATCGCGCTCGCGCTCGACGTCGCGGCCAGCGAGTTCCACAACGACGGCGTCTACACGATCGACGGCAAGGGCGTGTCGTCCGCCGAGCTGATCGCCTTCTACGAGGACCTGGTCCGCTCCTACCCGCTGGTGTCCATCGAGGACCCGCTGAACGAGGAGGACTGGGAGGGCTGGAAGGCCATCACCACCTCCCTCGGCGCCAAGGTCCAGCTGGTGGGCGACGACCTGTTCGTCACCAACCCCGAGCGGCTCGGCCGCGGCATCGCCGAGGGCGCCGCCAACGCGCTGCTGGTGAAGGTGAACCAGATCGGCACGCTGTCGGAGACCCTCGACGCGGTCGACCTGGCCCACCGCAGCGGCTACCGCTGCATGATGAGCCACCGCTCCGGCGAGACCGAGGACACCACGATCGCCGACCTCGCCGTGGCCACCAACTGCGGCCAGATCAAGACCGGCGCCCCGGCCCGCTCGGACCGGGTGGCCAAGTACAACCAGCTCCTGCGCATCGAGGAGCTGCTCGACGACTCGGCGCGGTACGCCGGTCGCGCCGCCTTCCCGCGCTTCCAGGGATAGCGGCGGCACACGCGGGTAGCCCGGCTGGACATGCCCCCGCACACGCGGTGCGGCGAGCGCCCACGCGATGTGGGGCGTGGACGGCCGGGACGGGCGGTTAGGGTGGCCGTCGATCGGGCCATGCGCTGACCGACCGGGAGGGGTGGTTTCGTGGCGGCGAAGCGGCCGCAGCTCACCGGGCGCGCGGCGATCCTCGCGGTCGTCGTGTGCGCCATCGCCATGAGCCTGGCCTACCCCGTGCGGGAGTACGTCGCCCAGCGCCGGCAGATCGCCCAGCTGGAGCAGCAGCAGGCGAACGCGCTGCGCAAGCTCCAGAACCTGGAGGAGCGGCGCCGGCGGCTGGAGGACCCGGAATACATCAAGCGCCTGGCCAAGGAGCGGCTGTTCTACTGCGAGCCGGGCGCGGACTGTTACCAGGTGCTCGACGAGGAGCAGGCCGGCGCCGCCGCCGCCAAGGCCGGGACGAAGCCGCCGGAGCGGCCCGCCTGGTACGTCACGCTCTGGCGGTCGTTCGAGGCGGCCGACAAGGGGCGGCCCGCCGTACCCCGGCAGGGGCAGCGGAGCCCGGCGCCGACGGCGACTCCGTCCCCGGCGGCGGGCTGAGGACGGCGGGATGAGGACCGCGGCGGGCATCGTGAAGGGCGAGGAGATCGACGTGGCGGACGACCAGGTGGGCGCCGTGGACCAGGCGGACCTGGAGGCGGCGCGGGCGCAGCTCGGGCGGCAGCCGCGCGGGGTGCGGGCGGTCGCCCACCGGTGCCCCTGCGGGCTGCCCGACGTGCTGGAGACCGCGCCCCGGCTGCCCGACGGCGCGCCGTTCCCGACCTTGTTCTACCTGACCTGTCCCAAAGCGGCCTCGGCGATCGGCACGCTGGAATCGTCCGGGCTGATGCGGCGGATGCAGGCACGGCTCGCCGAGGATCCCGAGCTGGCCGAGGCGTACCGGGCGGCCCACGAGGACTACGTCGCCCGCCGCGACCGCGCGGCCGGCGAGGAGGGCCTGGAGCCGCTGCCGCGCGACATGCAGAGCGCCGGCGGCATGCCGGACCGGGTCAAGTGCCTGCACGCGCTGGTCGCCCACGAGCTGGCCGCGCCGGGGGTCAACCCGTTCGGCCGGGAGGCCCTGGACGCGCTGCCCGACTGGTGGGCCGACGGCCCCTGCGTCGAGGTGGAGAAGCCGGAAGAGGCGATCGGGGGCCGGGAGGGATGAGCGTGGAGACGAAGCGGGTCGCGGCCATCGACTGCGGGACCAACTCGGTCCGGCTGCTCATCGCGGACATCTCGGGGGACGACCTCACCGACGTCGAGCGGCGGATGGAGATCGTCCGGCTCGGCCAGGACGTCGACCGTACGGGACGGCTCGCGCCGGAGGCCCTGGAGCGGACCTTCAGTGCCATGCGCGGGTACGCCAAGCTGATCAGGGAGCACTCCCCGGACGGCCCCGTGCCGATCCGTGTGGTCGCCACGTCGGCGACGCGCGACGCCGCCAACCGGGCCGACTTCGTCTCCGGCGTACGGGACATCTTCGGCGTGGAGCCGGAGGTGGTGACCGGCGACGAGGAGGCGCGGCTGTCCTTCACCGGCGCCACCCGGGGCCTCGCCGGAGCCGCCGCCGAGACGCCCTTTCTCGTGGTGGACATCGGGGGCGGCTCCACGGAGTTCGTCGTCGGCTCCCGGTCCGTCGAGGGCGCCCTGTCGGTGGACATCGGCTGCGTACGGCTGACCGAGCGCCATCTGCGCGACGACCCGCCGGCCACCGGGGACGTGGAGGCCGCTGTCGCCGACATCGAGGCCGCGATGGACCGGGTCGAGGAGAGCGTCCCCGTGCGCACGGCGCGCACGCTGGTCGGCCTGGCGGGCTCGGTCACCACGGTCGCCGGGATCGCGCTCGGCCTGCCCGCCTACGATCCGGCGCGCATCCACCACTCGCGCATCCCCGCCGAGCGGGTCCACGAGGTGTCCGCGCGGCTTCTGGAGATGACGCACGACGAGCGGGCGGCCATTCCGGTGATGCACCCGGGCCGGGTGGACGTCATCGGCGCGGGCGCGCTCATCCTCGACCGCATCGTCCGCCGCTACGGCTTCTCCGAGGTCGTGGTGAGCGAGCACGACATCCTCGACGGCATCGCCTGGTCCCTCGCCTGAGCCTGGTCCCTCGCCTGAGCCTGCTTCCCTGAGCCCGGAAAGAAGACCGCTTCAGGGAGCGACGGCCTCGGCGTGCGCCTCGTAGGCGTCGAGGATCGAGTCGAGGAGCCCCGGGAAGCGGTCGTCGAGGTCGGACAGCCGTAGCGCGGTCCACCGGCGGTTGCCGTCCTCCCGCTGGCGGATGACTCCGGCCTCCCTCAGCACCCGGAAGTGGTGCGTGAGCGTGGACGGCGCCACGTCCACCGGGAACGTGCCGCAGGCCCGTTCCGGATCGGCGCGCAACGTCCGCACGATCGTCATACGCGTGGGGTCGGACAGCGCGTGCAACACGTCGAGCAGGTCGATCTCGGCGGTGTCCGGGTGCGTGAGCGTCGCTCGGCGGCGTTGGGATCGGGGCATCTCCACCTCTCTTTCGACAATCATCGTACAACTGTGGTACGACTTTCGTCGTACGACGAACGTCGAAAGAGGAGCGGGACATGCGGGCGTTGGTGATGACGGGACCGTCGCACGGGCCGGACCTGACCGAGGTCGGGGACATACCGGTCCCCGAGCCCGGCGAGGGGGAGGTGTCCGTCGACGTCTCCCACGCGGGTGTCAACTTCATCGATGTGATGGCACGCAGGGGAGACCCGGGCTACGTCACCGCCTGGCCGTTCGTGCCGGGCAAGGAGGTGGCGGGAACCGTCCGCCGGGTGGGCCCGGGGGTCTCCGGCCTGGTGCCGGGGCAGCGGGTGGCCGCGTTCACCCCGTCCGGCGGCCTGGCCGAGGTGGCGGTGGCGCCCGCCGCCCTGGCCGTGCCGCTGCCGGACGACGTGCCGTCCCGTCTCGCCGCGGCCGCCCCGCTGATGTTGACGAGCGCGCTGCTGCTGCTCACCGACGCGGCCAGGCTCGGCGCCGGCGAGAACGTGCTCGTGCACTCCGCGAGCGGCGGCGTCGGGTCGGCCGTGGCGCGCCTGGCGCCGGCGCTGGGCGGAGGACGGCTCGTCGGCACCGTCGGACGGCCGGACAAGGTCGAGGCGGCCCGGTCCGCCGGCTACGACACGGTGATCGTCCGTGGTGAGGGGGCGGAGGCGGCCATCAGGGACGCGGTGCCCGGCGGCGTGGACGTCGTCCTCGACCCGCTCGGCGTCGAGCTGCTCGAACTGGACCTGGAGGTCGCCAGCCCCGGCGGCCGGATCGTGCTGTTCGGCAACGCGGGGGGTGGCGAGGTGCCCCCGCTCCCGCCGCACCCTCGCCTGATGCGCGGCAACGTGGGGATCGTCGGCTTCAGCGTCAGCGCTCTCACGGCCACCGCGCCGCACCGGGTCGCCCGGGGCCTGCGCCGGGTTCTCGACCTGATCGCGGAGGGCCGGCTGGACGTCCCGGTGACCGAGGTCGGCTCCCTCGACGGGGTGCCGGACGTGCACCAACTGCTCGCCGGCGGCCGCGGCGCCGGCAAGTACGTCGTCCGGGTCTGACGCGCGTCGCCGGGAAAGCGTCACACGAGATCTTGGCACTATTGTGCAATACGTAGTACTGTGCGGTGCGTGGACGGTAGTCAGCTCCTCAAAGGGGTCCTCGACCTGGCGGTCCTCGCGGTGCTCGCTGAGCGCGACAGCTACGGATACGACGTCGTGCGCCGGCTGCGTGAGGCCGGACTGGAGGACGTCGGCGACGCCTCGGTGTACGGGACGCTGCGCCGGCTCTACAAGGCCGGAGCGCTCACCTCCTACGTGGTCGCCTCCGAAGAGGGGCCGCACCGCAAGTACTACGGCCTGAACGACGTGGGCCGCTCGCTCCTGCAGACCTCGGCGAAGACGTGGACGTCCTTCGCCGCCACCATGAACGACCTGCTCAAGGAGGTCGACCCAGGATGAACCCCCCGATGACGCCCCAGGACTACGCCGCCGCCGTACGCGAGGCGCTCGCCGATCTCCCCGCCCGCGACAGGGAGACGTTGCTGGAGGACCTGGACGAGCATCTCGCCGAGGTCGCCGCCGAGCCGGGCATGTCGCTGGAGGAACGCCTCGGCAGCCCCGAGGCGTACGCCGCCGAGCTGCGGGCCGCCTACGGCGGGAGGCCGCAGGGCGGAGACGACTCCTCGCTGGCCGGGCGGCTGCGCGAGCGGGTGACCGGAGCCGTCCGCCGCGCGCACACGCGGCTGCTCGTGCTGCCGCCCTACCGCCAGGCGGCCGTCTTCGCGCCCGAGCTGCGTCCCGCGTGGTGGGTGCTGCGGGGCTACGCCATCGCGCTGGCCGTGCTCGCGCCCATCAGCGCCCCGGGGCTGGTCCCCGGTGACATCCCCGCGTTGGTGTTCACGCTGGCGGTCGTTTGGGGGTCGGTGTGGCTGGGCCGGCGCGGCCGTACGGGGGCGTCGCGCTGGGGCCGGGTGCTGCTGCTCGGGGCCAACCTGCTGGCCGTGGTCCTCGTGCTGGGGACGATGGCCGACGTCCCCAGCACGTCGTCGCGGAGCGTCGCGTTCGACTACGGCCCCCGGCCGGCGATGCACGCGCTGGGCGTACGGGTGG
Source organism: Microbispora sp. NPDC049633 (assembly GCF_040675265.1). NCBI lineage: Bacteria > Bacillati > Actinomycetota > Actinomycetes > Streptosporangiales > Streptosporangiaceae > Microbispora > Microbispora sp. NPDC049633. Next base: position 50,148 of record NZ_JBFAOO010000013.1, on the reverse strand, counting down.
AAAGCGTGTCCTCGCTGGGCGGGAACGTCTCCAACATCTTCCCGTACGCCGAGGACGGCACGCCGTTGCACGACGTCCGGCTCTACGACCAGGACGGCAACCCGATCATGCTGGAGCAGGGCTTCGACCAGGAGCTCGTCATCCCCTGCGACGGGGAGCCGCCCATCCGCAACGCCTACCCGCTGCCGCTGAAGCCCGTGGAGCGCCGCGCCGATCCCACCGAACCGGAGGCGACCTGCGCGCCCGCCACCCTGACGCCCACGCCCTCGTCCGCGCTCTCGTCCTCACCGTCGTCCACGCCCTCCGCCGAGCCGTCCGGCTCCCCGTCGGCCTCCGCCACGCCGACGCGCTGACGCCGGCGGCAGAGCGTGCACACTCCGGCTCCGCGCTGTGGACGGAGCCGGAGGCGGGACGTCAGCCGTGCAGGCGGACGGGCAGCGAGAACAGGCCGCGCATGATCGCGCTCGGCCACCACGTCAGCGTGGCCGGGTCGACGGCCAGGGCCAAGCCGGGGAACCGTTCGAGCACCCGGCCGATCGCGGCCTCGCCCTCCACCTTGGCCAGCGCGGCGCCGATGCAGTAGTGCGGGCCCCGGCCGAAGGCGAGGTGCGGCTCGCCGATCCGGCCGGGGGTGAACGCGTCCGGGTCGGCGAACGCCGCCGGGTCCCGGTTGGCGGCCAGCAGCGAGACGAGGATGGGCTCCCCGGGCAGCATCTCCTGGCCGCCGATGACCACGGGCTCGGTGGGAAAGCGCCAGGTCGCGTTCCGTACGGGACCGTCGTAGCGCAGCATCTCGTCGATGAAGTCCGGCAGCCGCTTGGGGTCGGCGCGCAGGGCCGCCGCCTGGCCGGGATGCCGCAGCAGCGCGAGCAGGCCGTTGCCGATCAGCGCCACGGTCGTCTCGTGACCCGCGATGAGCAGCAGGAACGCGGTCGAGGTCAGCTCGTTCTTGTCGATCTCGCCCTGGTTGGACCGCCGTACGAGGTCGGTGAGCATGTCGTTGCCCGGCCGGGAGCGCTTGAGCTCGACCAGGTCGGCCAGGAAGCTCTCCAGGGCGTCCGTGGCGCGTTTGATCTCCTCCACCTCGGACGCCGCCGCCGAGTCGATCACGGAGGCGTGGCGGTGGAAGGTGTCCCGGTCCTCCTCCGGCACGCCGAGCAGGTCGCAGATGATCGTGATCGGCAGGGGATAGGCGAGGGCGGAGACCAGGTCCGCCTCCGGACCGTCGAGGCGGTCGAGCAGCGCGTCGGTCACCTCCAGGGCCCGGGCGCGCAGCCCCGCCATCCGCCGGGGCGTGAAGGCCGCGCTCACGAGCCGCCGCAGGCGCGCATGGTCGGCGCCGTCGGCGTTGATCATGTGGCGGGCGAGCCCCGGCCGGTGGTCCAGGGGCAGGCCCAGATTGGCGGCCCGCCACTCGGGCGAGCCCGCCGCCGGGTCCTTGGCGAGCGCGGGATGGGTGAGCGCGGTCACGGCGTCCTCGTACCGCGTGACCAGCCACGCCTCGCAGCCGGGCAGCGGCACGCGGGTCACCGGCGCGTTGCGGCGCAGCCAGTCGTAGGCGGGGTAGGGGTCGGCGTCGAACGCCGGGCCGAACAGCGGGGGGCATGAGTCGATGGACACGGGCCGTACGTACCCACCTTCCTTACGGCGGAAAGATTGGAATCTTCCTCGGTGGGACCTCTCATGACACCCGGATGCCCGCACATCCGCTGCGGGGGTGCCGTGGCGGGGGAGATCCCGTTTCCGGCCGACGCATCCCCTTTGACCTGGCACGATCGGTGTCATGAGCTCCGTTCCTCCCGGTTCCGGCTGGCCGGGCGACCCCGCGGCCCCGGACACCCCCGTCGCCCAGAGCGCCCGTGAGGTCGCCAAACTCGCGGCCGAGAGCCGTACGCCGGCCGAACTGACGGCCCGGCAGTCGGTGTGCCGCGCCTGCCCGCGTCTGGTGGAGTGGCGGGAGGAGGTCGCCGACGTCAAGCGGCGGGCGTTCGCGGACGAGACCTACTGGGGCCGGCCGATCGCGGGCTGGGGCGACGAGGAGCCGCACACGCTCATCGTGGGCCTGGCCCCCGCCGCGCACGGCGGCAACCGGACCGGCCGGATCTTCACCGGCGACCGCAGCGGCGACTGGTTGTTCGCGTCGCTGTACCGCACCGGGCTCGCCGCACAGGAGACCAGCGTGCGCGCGGACGACGGACAGCGGCTGATCGGCGCGCGCATGATGGCGGCGGTGCGGTGCGCGCCACCCGCCAACAAGCCGACGCCGGAGGAGCGCGACACGTGTTTCCCCTGGCTCGCCAGGGAGCTCGCGCTGGTGGCGGGCACGACGCGGGTGATCGTCGCGCTGGGCGGCTTCGCCTGGCAGGCCGTGTGGCCCGCGCTGCGCGCGGCCGGGTTCACGCTGCCGTCCCGCAGGCCGCCCTTCGGGCACGGCGTGGAGGTGTCCATCTCGTACGGCGCCGCCCCGGTCACGCTCATCGGCTGTTACCACCCCAGTCAGCAGAACACCTTCACCGGCCGGGTCACCGCGGACATGCTCGACGCGGTCTTCGCCCGCGCCGCGGCCCTGGGGACCTTGTGAACGCTTTCACGAGTGTGAAGTCGGTCACTGAGGGAAGATTGCGGGAATTTTCCCGAGAAATGTCACTGCAAGATGACTAAGTGGGGAAAATCACTAGACCTTCGGCCCTAGTGGATTGGTGCGGTTGCCATCTCGTGACGTAGGCTTGTGAATGCTTTCACAAGCTTGGGAGGGCATCGTGGCAGACCGCAACTGGAAGCACGTCGTCATCGTCGGCGGTGGGTACGTGGGCCTTTACACGGCTCTTCGTCTTCAGCGCACGCTCCGCCGTGAGCTGCGCGACGGCAGCGTGCGGATCACGCTCATCGACCCGCAGTCGTACATGACCTACCAGCCGTTCCTCCCCGAGGCGGCGGCCGGCAACATCTCGCCGCGCCACGTCGTGGCCCCGCTGCGCCGGGTGCTGCCGAAGGTGCGCATCCTCAACGGCAAGGTCTCCAAGGTGCACCACGAGGCGCGCACCCTGACCTTCGAGCCCGGCGCCGGCCAGTCCCGCGAGATGGAGTACGACGTCGTCGTCATGGCGGCCGGTTCGATCTCGCGTACGCTGCCGATCCCCGGCCTGGAGGACGCGGCCATCGGCTTCAAGACCGTCGGTGAGGCCATCGCGCTGCGCAACCGGGTGATCGCCCTCCTCGACCGGGCCGAGTCGAGCGACGACGAGGACGTGCGCCGCCGGGCGCTGACCTTCGTCGTGGTCGGCGGCGGCTTCGCGGGCATCGAGGCCCTCGCCGAGCTCGAGGACATGACCGAGGACGCGATCAGGTACTACCCGAGCATCGAGAAGAAGGACCTGCGCTGGGTGCTCATCGAGGCGTCCAACCGGATCCTGCCCGAGGTCGGCCCCGAGATGGGCGAGTGGACCGCCGAGCAGCTGCGCGAGCGCGGCATCGAGCTCAAGATGGAGACGTTCCTGCAGTCGTGCGAGGGCGGCCTGGTCAAGACCTCGGACGGCGACGAGTTCGAGTCGGCCACGATCGTCTGGACCGCCGGCGTCAAGCCGAGCCCGATCGTCAACTCCACCGACCTGCCGCTCGACGAGCGGGGCCGGATCAAGACCACGACGCGACTGACGGTCGCGGGCGTCAAGGGCGCCTTCGCCGCCGGCGACATCGCGGGCGTCCCCGACGTGACCAACCCTGGCCAGTACTGCGCGCCCAACGCCCAGCACGCCGTACGGCAGTCGAAGGTTCTCGGTGACAACGTCGCCGCGTACCTGCGCGGGGAGAAGCTGAAGGACTACCGGCACAAGTACGCCGGCTCGGTCGCCGGACTCGGCCTGTACCGGGGCGTCGCCAACGTCTACGGCGTGAAGCTGCGCGGTCTTCCCGCCTGGTTCATGCACCGCACCTACCACCTGTCGCGGGTCCCCACGGTCAACCGGAAGGTCCGCGTGGTGATGGACTGGACGCTGTCGCTGTTCTTCAAGCGCGAGACGATCTCCCTTGGCGAGATCGAGCACCCGCGTGACGAGTTCAGGGCGGCCGCGGAGAGCGGCCGCAGGCGCTGACCCCTCGCAGTGGCAGGACCCCAGGACACCGGACGACCCGGCGGCGCCCGCCGCCGGGTCGTTCCGTCTTCCCGCGGCTCTGCCATGCTGGTGTGGTGGACGGGGGAGAAGGTACGGACGGTCTCCCCGAACCTTGACCGGGTGGCGGCCACCCGCGCCGTTCGCCCGCAGTGGAAAGGGGGACAAGCCGCGTAAGACGTAACTTGCTTACAGAGGAGTGATCCGTGACATATGATCGCGGCGCCCCCGTAGCCCAATGGCAGAGGCAAGCCCCTTAAAAGGGCTGTGGTGTGGGTTCGAGTCCCACCGGGGGCACTGGCGCCTCCCAGCAACAGAAAGCCGGTGACCTGCGTGATCCAGGCCACCGGCTGATCTACCCAGTCCGGCTGTCTACGACTGACAGCGATCGACTACGGCGGGTCTTGCCCCCGGCGTGCCCCCGATATCAGAACTCACCGAGGGCGTCGGAGATTCTCTTCCGCGCTTGTTCTTCCTGACCGGCAATGCACTTGGCGTAAACGTGCAGCAGCACGGCGACGCTGTGCCCCGCCCATTCGGCGACCTGGGTCGCGGGCACTCCGGCGTTGAGCCACGTGGAGACGGCGGCGTGCCGGAGATCGTAGGGCCGCTTGGCGAGCGGTGAGGCGAACTCCTCTGGAGACAAGGCGGCATGCCGGGCCTTGCGCCAGACCCGGTGATAGGTGCTCTCCTGGAGGTCCCCGCCGTCCCGCAGCGCACGGAACAGCCGGCCATCCGGGCTAGGCCCAGGATTCTCGAGATGCGCATGGAGAATCCGCGTCAGCTCGGGCGGGCAGGGCACGACCCGGCTTTCGCCCTTCTCGCGATGCTTAAGAGGCCCCGGGTCGCGTCGCTGCCCGCTGTTCGACCAGGCGGCTCCAGGCGCAGGACTGGCCTCCTCCACGATCAGTTCCCCCCATCCTTCGTCGGAGATCAGGAGGTTGCGCTTGAAGAGGTTGACCGCCTCCTCGGGCCGCAGCCCGGCGTAGTACATGACGGCGAAGAACGCGACCAGCCGCGGCCCGCTCGGCTTCTGGGCGCGAACCGCCTCCAGGAGGTTCCGGGCCTGGGCCGGATTGACGACGACGCGCTTGTCCACCTGACGGACCGACTTGGTGGACTTCCACGGCAGGTCCTTGATCGCATTACGGGACAGCAACCGAAGCTCGATCGCGTACTCCATCGCGTTGACGAGAACGCCACGAGTCCGCTGCACGGTACTGGCGGCCATTCGCTTGCCGTCTCGCCGGAGCGAGAGAGCCTCCAGGACCTTTCTGGCTACGGCAGGGTCGTCGAGGTCTCCCACCGGTCGTGTGTTCTGCTTGAGCCATTCCAGCGCCTTTCGGAGGTCCTCCGGCGGAGTACCACCCTTCCTGCGAGACGAGTTGAAGGCCCACTCCAGAAGGGCGCGACGGAGCGTCTCGTCGTCTGGGCGGCCCCGCGTGCCGGTGAGCAAGGCCGGCGTCGCGTCGCGGAGCGCACCGGCCGTGATGCGGCGCGAGTGCCCGGCCAGGCCGGGCCACTTCATGTCGACATAGGCGCAGGCGAAGTCGAACCAGCTCATCGCGCGCTCCTCGCGCCCCCAGGAGACCGGAAGCCCGGTGACCGTGCTGAACGCCTCTCCTCGGCGAGCGGCCGACAGCAGATCGGACCGGTAGCTCTCGGCATGAGCGACCGTGGCGAACGGCTCGCGGTAGATCCGCCCGTCGACACTCCAGCGAACTCGGTAGTTCGTGGTGTTGGCCCGCTTGCGCGTCTCCAGCTTGTAGATGCGCACGCTGTAGGAGATGTCCTTCACCGGGCGCCGTCCTCGTGCGCATCGAGCCAGCGATCGAGGTCGGCACGGCGAACGCGAAGACTGCCGTTGGGGAGGGTGACGCATCGCGGAGCTCGTCTCTTGGCGCGCCACTCGTAGAAGGTGGACCGGGAGATTTGCAGTTCAGCGCAGACCTCGGCCACCGTGAGCATCGACTTGGTCTTGATGGCCGTCGTCACTGGCTGACTCCCTCCGCGCAACGAGCTGGTGGTGAAACCGGCGTCGAGCCTGGACCCGCAATGGACGGTGGATCGTCCGCGAGCTGCGCGGTCAGAGCTGCCTCGCCCGGGGTGAAGCCCTGGCCGGCGTACGTCCAGGAGCCGAGGATGAGTGTGCTGTCCGGGTCGTACGGCCTCCGGGTCTGGGCGATACGCAGACGGAAGTCGGTACGGGCCTGGCGCAGCTTGGTCAGGGTGGTCGAGTAGGAGCGGCTCTTCGTGGAGAAGTGGCCGCGGAACCCGAGCATGTGCGCCCAGTTCCGCAACCGAAGGCCGACGAGTTCGGGATGGGTGACGGGATCACCGAGTTCCCATGCGGTGCGGATCAGCCGGGCCGCGTGTTCCGGCACGCCTTGAGCTTCCAGGCTGTTGAGCTCCCGAGTCTTGACCGGTCTGTCGAGGGTGCCCGAGACTTCCGCGGCCTTGGTGGCGTACTTGGCAACGTAACCGGCGACGGCGTGTTCGCTGAGGGCCAGGCTATGGCCGAGATCACGAGGACTGATCGGTACGACGTCGACCTGATCCCCCCACGTCAACTCCCGACCCGGTTGGCCGAAGTCCGCACCATCGAGCCGTACGGCCTTTGCCGCCGAGTGAATCGCGCTGCTGAGCATGTCGACCGTCGCCCAGTCTGGGGCAGGGGTGAGGACGCCATCCGAAGTGCGGCCGTCCAGGCGAATGATCGCGTGGAAGTGCACGACGCCTCGGGCTTGGTACTCAGCCACCTTGGCGAAAGAGAGACGAACGGCTTCGTTGAATGCCTTGCGGGTCAGCCCGGCCGAGGCCGCCAGGTGGCGGCGCAGGTAGATGGTGAAGCGGCGCCAGAGGTCTCCGGCGTGGGCGTTCCACAGCACCTGTCCCACATAGTCGTACGCGTCCGGGTCGAGGGGTTGGCCGATGCACGGATCACCCGCAGCGTGCCGTTCAAAGCAGGCCGGGCCGGTGCGCCGTGGGTGGCAGGGCACGGCCTGGCCATCCTTGCCGGGACCACGGTGCACGGCACCGAAGGACGGGGCGGTGAAGGTCGCCAGGACGCGTGGGTGAGTCCGTACCGTTTCGGGGACGCCCTTGTCTCCGCCGAGCAGGCCGCTGCGGATGAGATGGAAGGTGTCGCGGCGGTAGACCTCGGCGCAGGCGGGGCAGCGGGTGGCGCGGCGGTTGCCGCAGCGGATGAGCAGCTGTCCGTGTGGTTCCGCGCGGGTGCTGTAGTGGCCGAGGATCTCGCCGGTGTGGGTGTCAAGGGTGTGGATGTGTCCGGTCAGGCGGATGGGTTCGCGGCAGCCGCCGAGGCGGTGGACCTGCTGGATCCAGCGGTTCAGGTCGTGGCCGGAGCGGCGGGTCAGGTCGCGGATGACGGGGCCGACCAGGTCGCCGATGTGAGCGGGAAGCTCGGGGGCTTGGGTCACCGGGCCTCCGTTCCGGTGCCGGAGCAGGCGGGGCAGGTGACGGTGGTCAGGGTGTAGGTGCCGGTGCGGTTGTCGGCCTGGCGGACGACGACGGAGCCGCGGCCGCCGCAGTTGCGGCAGCAGGGAGCAGTGTCCTTGGACATGACGGGTCTCCTGGTGAGCGGTACGGGATGAGCGAGCAGGCGGGCGGGGCGGTGGAGCTGGCAGGCGTGGACCGCCCCGCGCCGAGGGGTTCAGGTCAAGGGGAGTGGCCGGCGGTTAGTTGAGGTAGCCGGAGCCGTTGCAGACGCCGCAGGTGCCGCGGGTCGTGCCGTAGGCGATGGTTCCGTGGCCGCCGCACATGTGGCAGGGGCGGCGTCGCAGCAGACGAAAGCGCTTCATCGTGGTTCTCCTCGTGGTGAGCGATGCGGATTGCGGTGAGTGGTGGCGGCCGGGAGCTGGCAGGCGTGGCCGCACGTGAGGGGCGTCTATGCGCCGTGGTTGTCGATGCCGGAGCCGTCGCAGTCGCGGCAGGTGGCGGCTTGGCCGTGGTCGTCGTTGACCAGGCCGGTGCCGCCGCAGGTGCAGCAGCGGTAGTGCGGGATCACCGGGTCACCTCCTCTCGTGAGTGGTCGCAGTCCTGGTGCGGCTGGCCATGCCAGAGCTGGTGGAGCTGGTGGACGGCGGCGATGTCGGGCAGGTCCTTGGGGCGGCGGGCGGCCTGTTTCCAGGCCAGGACCTCGCCCAGGCGCATGAAGGGCAGGCCGTCGATGATGTCGGCGGTGTCGATCAGGCGGTCGGTCGGCCATCCGGGGGTCCACCGGTCCACGAACTCGATCGCCACGGTGGGGTGGTGGATGACCAGGCCGTGCCCGGAGGGGGCCCGGCGCGGGGTGCCCAGGGTGGTGGCGATGTCCCAGGCGGGGCCGGTGGCCAGCACGTCCAGGTCGCCCAGGCGGGCGCGCAGGCCGCGCACGTACAGAGCGGCCGACCCGCAGATGACGTAGAAGCCGGTGGGCAGGGCCAAGCGGGTGAGTTCGGCGAACAGCCCGGCCGGATCGGTCAAGGTCAGCATCAGCGCTCTCCCTCTCAGGCGGTGATGATCAGGGCGGCGATGAACAGCCAGCCGATGTGCCAGGACTGGTCCAGGGCGTAGGCGCCGGTGCCGAGGTGGACGGCCGGGGTGCCGTCGGCGGTGACGGTGTCGGTCCCGAGCCGGTAGAACTCGCCCTTGCCGGTGGCCTGGGCCAGGGCGGCGAGGGTGAAGCGCCGGTCGGCCCAGTAGTGCGACACGGCGTCGACGAGCAGCCCGGCGCTCAGCAGGACCGGGGACAGGTGCAGGCCGGTGACCGCCTGCATGAGCAAGAGGAACGCGGCCTTGTGCGCGGCCAGCAGCAGCACGTGGCCCGCGCAGTGCCAGCGGCCCCGTGTGGTTCTGGCGCCCTTGCCGAGGGCCTGGGTGTGGGTCTGGCCCCACCAGTGGTCACCGAAGCTATGGGCGGCGAACAGGGCCGCGAAGACGGCGGCGAACGCCGCAGCAGACGACAACACGAAGGACTCCTTGCAGGACGGGGGAAGGGTGGTCAGTGGTCAGGTTCTTTTGCTCAGGCGGGTTCGGGTGCGGTCTGAATCTGGGTGAGCAGGTCGGCGGCGAGCTCGGGAGAGACGCGAAGGCGCTGCCGCAGTGCGTCCCGGGTGATCGGGGAGCCGTGCACGGTGGCGTGCTCGGTGGCGATGCGGCGGGCGTAGGCCACAAGCGCGTCAGCCGGACCGGTGGCCGGCACCGGGGACGGCGCGACTGCCGGAGCGGAGACGAGATCGGCCGCAACAGGGACCAAGTCGGCCGCAGGCTCAACCGCATCGGGGGCGGCCGGAGCCGTCTCGACAAGCTCAAGAGCGGAGGCGGGCTCAACCTCGGGCACCAGCTCGGGGCGGTGGGAGGCGCGGCGTTCGAGCATGGACACGGCGACGAGGAAGGCCACGGCGGGAGTCGCGGCGGTGATCCAGCCCCAGGGGGAGGGTTCGGCCTGGGCGAGGTTGGCCGCGAGGGTCAGCACGATCCCGCCCGCCAGGACCAGGCCGGGCCAGGAGATCAGCCCGCGACGGCGGCGGCCGGTGCGCTTGTCGCGCTGCAGCTCGCGGGCGGCCATGACGCACATCAGGTCGATGCAGACCGCGACCGCCCACGCTTGCCAGCCCTGCTGCCCGTGACGAGCGGCCAGGTGACTGATGTGGGTGAACGACCCCACGGCGGCGATGGCCGCGAGCACGATCACCGGGCCGGAGTCCACCACCGCGGACCGGACACGGCTGGAGCGACGGGCACGCATCGCGTACCTCCTTCCGGGATTTCGGCATGGGCCGGGTAGGGACATGGCTCATCGGTCGAGCCGTACCTACGAGGCAGGGTCAGACGGGGTCGGACTCCGACGCCGGGTCGGCCACGTAGTCGGCGAACTCCGCGTCGCTGACCGGGGCGACGGTGACCGAGGTCATGTCCGCCCAGGAGGGGCGCATGTGCGCGTACGCAGCAGCGGCCTGCTCGGCCTGCTCCTCGCTGACGTAGGCGGAGCGGACGCGATACCAGCGGCCGTCGTCGGCGGCCAAGACGGCCACGCCGGGCTGGTTGGCGGGGATGAGCCGGGCGGCCTGGAGCGCGGCGGGGTCCATGTCGCCCAGGGTCATGTTCGCGGTCTCCGGGTCGTTGACCCGGTGGCAGATCCGCCCCGACAGCTGGGCGCGTAGGGCGGTGACGCCGGGGCCGAGGTCGGAGCCGACCCGCTGCCCGCACACCAGCAGATACAGCCCGAACGCGCGGCCGAGCTGGGCCAGGCGGATCAACTGCACAGCGGTCGTGGCGATCTCGTCCTTCTCCGACTTGTCCGCCATCAAGAACAGCTCGGCGACCTCGTCGACCAGGACCACGACCGGCACCGGCCGCAGGTGCTCGGGGAGCTTCCAGATGTTGCGGACCCGATACTGCTTGCACAATGCCATGCGGCGTTTGATCTCGGCCACCAGGTCATTGAGGACCTGGACGCATTCGGCGCGTTCGGTGGCCAGCTCGGTCATGCGCTCGCTGTAGGGGGTCAGTTCAACGCCGCCTTTGAGGTCGAACCCGATCAGCGCGACCGGCTGCGGGGCCAGCCCGCAGATCAGCGCGTTCAACAGGGTCGACTTGCCCGACTGGGTCGCCCCGGTGATCAGCCAGTGCGGCACGGTGCGAAAGTCGATGACCCACGGGGCGGCGGTCTCCAGCAACCCGACACGGACCCGCAGCAGCCCATCGGCCAGCACCGGGACGCCGATGTTGGTGAGGGGGTCGCGGCGGGTGGCCTGCAAGGTGACCCGGCCGGGCCGCCAATCGAGCACGCGGACGGAGTGGACCCGCCAGGCGTGGGCGAGGTTGGGCAGCTTGGCCGTGTAGTCCTCCGGCGTCTGCCCGTCCGCCAGACCCACGTTCACGCGGAACCCGTTCGGCAGGGGGCGGATGAACCCCAGCCGGGGCGGCTTGTCGACCGCCACCCGCCGCAGCTTGCGGTCGTGGGACAGAGCGGCGCCGGCATGCAGGGCCGACCCGAGCGCGGGGACGCCGTCGAAGGTCCACCGCCAGCGGCGCCGCTTGGTCGTCAGGCTGCACCCGGCCGCGACGTTCCCCCACGTCAGGTAGACCGAGACGGCTTTGCGTGGGTAGCCGACCACCAGCCAGAACGAGACCGGGTGCAGCCGGTTCCACGTCACCAGGCCCAGGATCACGGCGAGGGTGAACAGGCACGGGATGAGGTAGACGAGCGCGTCAGCGGTCATACTGGAGACCTCTCTTCGGTGAGCGAAGGGAACGCCCCGGGAGCGGCGGAGCTGGCAGGCTTAGGGCCACTCCCGGGGCACCACACGCGACCGCCGGTCAGGCGGCCTTGACGGCAGCGGGGACGATCGCCTCGGCCCGAAAGCCGAGCCCGGACCGGCCGTTCATCTGCCAGAAGAACGCCGACAGACCCACCGGCCGGACCTGCACCCCCTCCGGGATGGTGGGGAAGGTCTCCGAGGGAAACGTCACGACGATCACCGGGTTACGCCGGTCGTCGTTCGGCTTGGGCAGCAGCGGGATCGTGTACAGGTCCCGCCCCTCCGCGTCCTTCTTGATCTCGCCCGTCGCCCGGTCCACGATCTTCGGCTCGGGCTCGCCCGCGACGGTGAACGACAGGGCCGACAGGTCCACGGGGATGTTGCGCATGTTCCGACTCCTTCGACTTGTCTAAGCTGCCTAGGCAACTTCCGGACGACTTCATGTTGGCTGGGTTGCCTAGCCATGTCAAGCGCTACTGGAAAACTCGCCTAGGCGACCTAGAAGAACTAGGCTGACCCGCATGATGAGCCTCGATCCGGACGACCCGCGGCCGCCCTATCAGCAGGTGGCCAATGCACTGCGGGCGGCGATCCTCACCAAGAAGCTCCAGCCGGGCGAGAAGTTGCCGTCTGGGACTGAGCTGGCCAAGAAGTACGGCGTCGCGCGCATGACCGTTCAGCAGGCCATCCGTGTTCTGCGAGACGAGAACCTGGTCGTGTCCAGGCAGGGGAGCGGCGTCTTCGTCCGGGAGCGGACCGAGCGACCGGTCGAGCTGCGTCCGCACGTCGAGCAGGCCTTCGAGGAGGCGAACGTCACGCTCGACTTCGCCGGGTTCTCCGGCGAGACCCTGAACGGCATGCTTCAGGAGCCGCTCGACAAGATTCGCATCGGCCGGCTACGGCCCGAGTCGATCGCCATCCGAATCCTGGTCCCGGACATGACTCAGCCCTTGGCCCTTCCACGGCGTGTGGAAGACCTCCAGGACGACCCAGCCATCAGGGAGCGAGCGAACCGCATCATGCGTCGCAGCGTCGGCGCCATCGCGGACGCCGTTCACGAGCTCGGCGACCTCGGCCTCGTCAAAACGACCTCGGTCGAGGTTCGTGCTCATCAGGCCGCGCCGACCTTCAAGCTCTACATCATCAACCGCGGCCAGGTCTTCTTCGGCTTCTACCCCGTGGTCAAGCACACCGTCCGTATCAAGGGCGAGCCACATGAGCTGTACGACGTGATGGGTAAGGACGCCGTCCTGTTTCACTACTCGATCACGGAGGACCAGGACTCAACGTCCTCGCAGTTTGTCGCCCAATCACAGGACTGGTTCGACAGCGTGTGGTCCAGCATCAGCCGCGAGGTCGAGCTATGACCTCCGACGATCGGGCTCACCTGATCGAAATCATCGACGCGGCCCGGCTCATATTGCTCGACTTCGACGGCCCTGTCTGCAGCATCTTCGCGGGCCTGCCAGCTCCGGTCGTTGCGGAGCGGCTCAAGTCACTACTGATCGCGCGTGGTACGCACCTTCCAGCCGAGGTGGCCGCGCTTGATGACCCACTCAAGGTCTTCCGTAGGACAGCAGAGTTCGCCCCTGATCAGGCCGACATGATCGAAGCCGCCCTGATGGCCGCCGAACTGGAGGCGGCCGAGGTCGCTGAACTGACCCAGGGGATTCACGATGTGATCGCCGAATCCGTAGCGACCGGCCGCCGCGTGGTGATCGTCAGCAACAACTCCGAGCCCGCGATCAAGGCCGTATGCGATCGTGCCGGGTTCAGCGCCCAACTCTCGGGCATCGTCGGCCGACCTATGGGCGACCCAGCGTTGATGAAGCCGCACCCGAGGCCGGTTCTCCTGGCATGTGAGATCGCCGAAACCACGCCGAAGGTCGCCGTTCTGATCGGAGACTCCGACTTCGACATGCAGGCTGCAGGGAAGGCCGGGAGTCGCTCAGTGGGCCTAGCCGATTCGCCTGCCAAGGCGATTGCCCTCAGGAACGCGGGCGCCGAAGCTCTCATCAGCAGCATGGAAGAGCTCGCAACAGCACTGAATTGCGTCGGCGACCTGTAGCCGCTACAAGGTGCGCGGCGCTGTCGTACAAGGTCCGAGAAGATCGACACTACCGGGCGACAGCCAGACGTGGTTACAAGTTCCCTTACGGAATCAAGCCGCCGCCCGTGCCGGGCGGCGGTGGCGCGGCGCGTCCGGACGCGGCCGGGCGTGCGGCCTCTTCGGGCCGGTCCCGTCCGCGCCGACGCCAGCCGCGCCCGATCCCAGGCAGATGCATGACGCCCCGGGGAGGCGCGACCACCAGGACGAGCTGCTCGACGCCAGCCGCCACGACCATGCGGACGCGCCGCAGTTGGCTGAGGTCTTTCTTTGCCTCCGGCGGGGGATCTCCGGCCCCGAGGTGATCACGGCGCGCAGGCCGAGGTTCATGGGTGGCTGGGGGGCCCTGATCGCCTCGCCCGCCATCGACCCAGGCAAGCCCAGCAGACCGGCTCCTCCGGCTCAAGGCCGGCCGTGACCGATGGCATCCGATGACCGAGGAACCGCGACCAGGTTGACGTACACGCGAGGCCGGCCTTGCCCCTCCGTCCCCGGCCTGCTGCCGCTCCGCGGTGGGTCGACGGCGTACGAGGTGATCAGGGCGGGCCGACGTTTGTGCTAGGTCGTACGCTGTTGCTCCTCCATGAAGATCAGGATTTCAGCAGCTTCGCGATCAGTGAGCTTCGACCATCGCACCCCAACTTGAAAAGCAGAGTGGGAGGCAGGATGAATTCTCCCCTCCCACTCTCGGAGTTGAAGCTCAATCTTCACGGCGAGATCTCTGGTCAGTTCAGCTTTTTCTGTCTCGATGTTAGATATGTGTGCACCTGATACACCGACTGCGATTGCAAGTTGTTGTTGCGTCTTTCGAAGAGCGGTTCTGCGCTTATAGATCTCATCGGCGAATAGCAAGCTGTTTCCTAGAGGTGGGACGATCAGTTCGGTCATGTAAACGTTTGTGCACCGTTCTTGAGGCTTTCCCAGGTGCTTGCACTGGCGATGACGGACTCACTCGCGAGCAGGTAGCCCCACCTGTCGTGAACATTGTCGCTGGCGTTCACGGTGGAGATCCAAGCGCGGGCCGCTTCTCGCTTCGCAATAACCAGGGCGCTGGTCATTTCCGCGTCGGCTTTGCCTTCGATGATCCAGTAGATTCCGGCGTCGTCGATCACAATGAAGTCCGGCGCATATTGGCGCTGAACCGCGCCCGTCAGGTATGTGATGCGGAGAGGAACCGTCTCGTTGATTCGTATCCACGCCTTGACTCCCGTACTGGTTTCGAACAGCGACGCCAGTCGGAACTCAGTGGAGTACGCATCGAACGCGTTGATTTCGTACACCGACCGTGTCCACCCTTGGTAGGGGTAGCCGCGGGTGAAGTCTTTGCTGCTGGTGACGACGTGCCGATCTGCCGGTGGGCGAGTCTCCCACCGGTCCGGCGGTTCGGGCCACCGCACCTGAGTGACTTCCTTGACTTCTCGCGCGGGGCTGGAGGTCTGCTTGGTGGAGATCCACTCAGTTAGTCGGGCGGTTGCGAGCCTTCCGTGCTCGGGTCTCCAGGGGGTGCGCTCGCTTACCTCAGCCCCGGCCAGAAACGCACGTGCAACAGCAATGGCCGCGTTCTGCTCACTAACGGTTGCGGCGACGCCATTGGTCACCATCAGCCGCCGCACTAAGTCTTGCTCAATAGTCTGGAACGGCATGGCGATCTGCGTTGCGAAGACCGCTTCGACTTGATCTGTAATGACGAGCTCGGCCTGCCCTTGGCTGTTGCGCTGCGCATCCAGGGCCTTGCGGCGAAGCGTGGGGGCATTGTCATGGGAGAACTGCCGCCCTAACGCCTCCACATCTGTGAGGTTGAGCTGCGTGAGGGAGAAGGGGTCCCGTTCCCACCGGGTCGTCACCCTGGGCAGGAACAGCGGTATCTTCACCCCGCCAGGCGTCCGCGGCGTGAAGGTCCTCGTTAGCGTCGTTGTGGACGTTTCTCCCGTCGTGAGCCGGTTGTCCACGGTCGCCAATCCGATGCCGACGTGGCTCTCGCCGGCCGTTCCCGGTTCCTGATCGAACAGTCCGAGCTGGTATTGGTCAGCCGCAGCATTCCCGGGTAGCCGGATCTCGACCGCGCTGGCCTCGCTGAGATCGCCTGCGGATATGCCGCCGTCTACGGTCACGGGTAGGCCGGGGGAGCTCTTACCTGGCGTGGGATTGACTACAGCGGTGGCATCTGCGGAGCGCTCACCGAGGGTCTGCTGTAGCAAGGCCTTGGCCTGCTTAAGCAGGTCCGCGAATGAACGGTGAGATAAGACCTCGACCGTGTCGAGCATAGGATTTCCGGTTCGTGTACCGAACGGCAGTCGCAGCCCCCGCCCAAGGATCTGCTCGGTGAGCAGTTGGGACTCCATGGCGCGGACTGCTGCGATGACATAGATGTTCCGCACGTCCCAGCCCTCTTTGAGCATGGAAACCGACACAACCGCGCGGATAGGAGAACCTGGTTCCTCCAGGGTGTCGAGCAGTGCCAGGGTCTTGTCCGGTTCCTCACTCGTGACCAGGAGAACTTGCTTGGAGGAGCCGAGCATGTCGGGTCCGGACAGGATATCGCGCAACCCAGCGGCTTCCTCAATAGTTTGGGCGACGACGAACATGATCGGCTCGATGTAAGGCTGCTTTGTCTGTGTGCAGTACGCCCGCATTGCTTTGGCTTTGACGTCGAGAAGTGCGACCCCGTCCGCCATCTGAGTCCGTAGGTCACTGATTCGGTCTTGACGAGAGACAAGGACGGGAATCTTCACGTACCCATCGGCGATCGCCTCGGATAGCGGATAGTGGTAAATAATCTTGTCTTTGCTAGCCTCGTGCGGGGTGGCGGTCAGCCCGATCAAAGCCAGTGGATGCATCTCGGAGATCGCCGATTGGAATTTCTTGGCGTTGCCTGAGAAGTAGACGTGATGCTCGTCTGCGATAACGACGAGGTCATCTGCGGCCTGCAGATAGCCGTAGAGAGCCTGGCCAAGTGTCTCGTGCTGTCGGTGGGCTCGGCGCGCGTCCTTCGTGTCCGGCCGCAGCAAGGACTGAACGGTGAACACGAACACCTTGAACCGGTTGGGATCATCCAGTGCCGTCGCGACCTCGCCGCGCTCCAAGGTGTCAAGAGTGATAACGAGGGGGTTCGATTGCAGCCCGCGCAGATACTTCGGATGGCCAGGAGTGAGGTTGGCAACCGTCTTCTTCTGAATTGTTGAGCCGGGAGTCACGATGACGACGTTGCGCACGCCGCACTCGTACAGGTAGTCGAGCAGTCCGCCTGCGATGTAGGTTTTGCCGACGCCAGTAGCCAGATCCGTGATCAGCTCAATACCGTTCTCGGCGGCATCAAGCGCCTGTGCGATCGCGTCGAGGGCCGCCTGATTAGGGGCCCGAAGATCAAGCGTATGCACGACCCGCTCTACGAGACTAGGGTCATAGGCAATGGTCACGGTCAAACCCCCTCTCGGCGCAGCACTCGGCGAACGCCATCCAACAACAGATCCCTTGGGGCCTTGCAAAGACGGGACCCCCGGGACAACTCGGTAAGGAGTTGTTCCGCGCCAGGTAGAACGATTTTCGCTACTACGGTGACCCGCTCTTTCTCTCCGAGCGCGGCAATAATGTGCCGGAGCTCCTCCGATCCCACTGCGCCATCAATCACTGCGAGACGCATTCGGCCACGTATCCCGCAAAACGGAGCAGCGTCGGGCTGCCAGTCGAAGCCCAACTGGCCGGCCACGGCGCGGGCGAAGGTTCCGTTGGTCGCCCAATCAGCCAGTAGCACGCCGTAGGGGCTGACCTCATAAATCGAGGGACTCACAGTGACCGACCGGAACCCTCCGCCCCCCGACCAAAGCACCTGCGTCTGCTTTACTTTCCGCCCGAGCCGTTCGATGAGCTTCAGACAGTCCCCTAATTCGGGAGAGTCGAGCTTGAACAGGCCAGCATCGGCAGCGGCCTTGAGCGACTTGGCTGCCGTCGCGAAGTCATCGGCTGTAGTTCCGGCCGGTAGCTCTGCCGTAGCCGCAACTTCGGTGACTTGTTGGCTGATTCCTGCATCGTCAGCTCCGTCAACAACCTCACGCAGCCGACTGGTCATGTACTGAGAGACACTCATGGGACTGATGTCGGCGGTGATCCAACGGCGCCCCATCTTGTGAGCGACAGCGGCGGTGGTACCGGATCCGCCGAACACGTCCAGGGCTACGTCTCCCCGCTCTGTTCCCATAGTCAGGATGCGCTGTAGCAGGGCTTCGGGCTTCTGCGTGTCGTACCCGCGACGTTCCTTCGAAGAGTTCGCGACCCGGGGGATGTCGTCCCATAGATCTCCCACCGCGACCCCACTGTCCTCGCGTAGGTAACGCTTGAATTTGGGCACGCTGTTTTCCCCGGGCGGCCAGTGGATGTAGCCAGCTGTGTCTAGCAGATCCAGACGCTGGCGGGTGGGGAGCGTTTCGGCCTCGCCGTCGGTGACACCTTCAACGGTTGGTGCTGCCCAGTGCCGGTTCCTTCCAGGGGGCTTGCGCCCCCTCCATAAGTCACCTGAGTCGCCAGTGCGAGCACCCGGAGCAGTCAAGTCGCCGAGCATGTAGCGCCCGCGCTCGTCGGAGTAGCGGTACTCCGTGGCCAGGTGCTTATCAGTAAGTGGCAGCAACACTGGCCGCAGGCTGCTTCGCTCGGTTCTGCCGTAGACCAGGATCGTGTCGCACATCGTTCCTAGGCCTCGGCGGGCAGAGGACTTGCCTTGGGTCCGTCTCCAAACGACCTGATTTAGGAACGTTCCTGCGCCCATGATCTCGTCCATCAGGCAGCGCATCCGGTGAACCTCGGCGTTGTCGAGGTGGACCCAGACCGAACCGTCAGGTGCGAGTAGCTCCTTGATCAGCAGTAGCCGGTCCCGCATGAATGAGAGCCAGGTGGAGTGCTCCATCCAGTCGTCATAGTGCGCGAACGCCTGCCCAGTGTTGAACGGCGGATCGAGGTAGACCAGCTTGATCTTGCCTCTGTACTCGCGACGGAACTCGGGTACTTCGCAGAGAATCCGGAGTACATCCAGCGAGTCTCCGGTGAAGAGCAGGTTGTCCGCATACGGGTTGGTGTCGTTGACCTGCCCGTAGGAGCCGGTGAAATCTGCCAGTCTTACCTCAGAAGCGGATGGGTGATCACGATCGACCCATACGGGCTTGCCTGAATCGTCCCGGGGGATTAGTAGGAACCTGTCCTTCTGGGGCCACGTGAGCTCTAGCCGGACGTTCTTAGCCTGCTCGTCGCCTCGCATCGCACTGGATCGAGAGTTTGCATGCGTGTGGACAGTAGTTAGCTGACCGTGGGGGGCGACGGTGTGCATGCGCTGATCTTGCCGTAACCCAGTAAGCACGTGCACCGGTTGCGCCGAAGTGAGTCGGCAAAGTTAGCAGTTCCCGCCTGGGGAGCTCTTTGCGGCTCACGGCCCTCGCTCTGGGCGGTTGCATCAGCCAGCGCGGCAAGTGAGACACCACCGCAACGGAGACCGATGCTATTGACGCATGCCACCGGCCGTGCGCTGGCTGGACTACCGGACCCGACCGGTGATGAGGCGATGCCACCAGAGGTGAGCCTCTGTATGGCGCCAGCCGCCCGTGTAGGCGTGCTCTGGTGGTTCGGACTGAATGACCTTGTGAATCATGTAGAGACCGCCGCAGGAGACCAGTTCGTAGACCACGGCCTCGCAAGCGCAGGTGTACTCCACGACCCGGTGCCGACGGCTCCGCGGCTCTGAAGACCAGAGCAACTTCACGCGGTTCGGAAGAGCCCGGCCGAGGTGTAGGGCGATCCCGGGGCAGTCCCAGTCAGCTTCGTCGTCCTGGGGGAGGGCGGCAGGCTCCATAGACTCAGCATAGACCTCTATAGACCTTACTAGAGGTACCTAGGTGTTTTTGGAGGTCAGGAGGCATCTATGGTTGGTCGCCGTGGCGGAGGAGAGCGACTTCCCAGAGATCGACCGCGACGGCCCGGAGCTCGTCTACATGGTCGTGGCCGACCACATCGCGGGCCGGATCGAGCGAGGCGACCTCAAGCCGGGGCAGCGGCTACCTTCGGAGCTGGATCTCTCCGAGCAGTACGGAGTGGCACGGATGACCATCAGGCGAGCCATGAAGGAGCTGCGGGAACGAAGCCTCATCCGCAGCGTCCACGGCAAGGGCACCTACGTACAGGCGCCGCCGGCCACGGAAGCTGCCGTCACGGACGAGTGAGCCCGGCCGGAGAGGTCGGCAGTGCGCGACTGTGCCCCATGCATGCCCACGATGACAACAAGAGGCGCAGCGGAGAGCGGTTGCGCCAGCTCAGAGGGTGCGCCGAGGCGGGGTAGCGGGACCCCTTAAAAGGGCTGTGGTGTGGGTTCGAGTCCCACCGGGGGCACTATCCCCTTCCAGCACGAAAAGCCGGCGGCCAGCACGAGTCCGGCCACCGGCTGATCTGCCCGGTCCGGCCGAGAGATGCCGACTGCTTGCGCGCCTCAACCGTGCCTGCCCCGGAGAGGATTAGCCGCCAGTAGTCCGACTCGAGTTCGAGTCGCCGCTTGGGTCCGCGAACAGCCAGCTCCACGCCCATCATGATCAGGTGTGTTGCGACAAACACTAGAACCCGCGCATCGTCTGAGGGTCAGTTTGCAGGCGCCGTCGATACCCAGGAGGTGTGAGAGAAGCGTCCAACTTCAGAAGCCGCAGCCTCCGTCATCATTAGAGCTGTGCGGTCGGCGGAGGAGTGGGATCGGTGTCTTGGGTGGGCCGTCGAGTTGATCTCGGAAGACCCAGCCCGGCGAAGGCGGGCGCTGCAGTATCTACAGGGTTCCGACGAGCGGCGTGCCAAGGCATTGGCGGAGTTCAATGAGGTCTGGCAGCACGGGGAATCGGCAGGTTCCGAGGTGCTGTTCCGGTGGTGTGCTGAGCGGGACAGAAGGCTTCCCGATGCGCTCTGGGAGTACGTCCCCGTCGAGTCGTACGCGCAGTGGGGCGGACTGAAGTACCTCCTGCTCTATCTGGAGTGGGAGTCCCGTTATCCGGACGAGTGGATGGCCAATGCCAAGAGCTGGGGAACCAAGGGCGGAGGCTTGCGCGATCTAACCAGGGCTCTGCCGTACCTGCCGGACGAGATAGTTGATCAGCTTGCGCGCCTGGTGTCTCTGGCGGTACGCCGTGAGCACCGCGTGGAGGACATGCGATACGCCATTCTCGCCAGGGCTGTAGGCGGCGGGCGGCTGAGGCCGCTGCTGGCTGAGATCGCCGGGGACGGCCACGAGAAGATCCGTTTACGTGCGCGCTATCTCCTGTGGTTGCTCGATCATCCGGAACTGCCGACGCCCAAGAGCAGCCAGTGGGTGGCGTGGTTGAAGAGTCAGGGATAGCTCGAAACCGTTGCTCGCACTGCTAGTAGCCGGCCTCGGTTGCGTCTACGGGAGCGGTGTACGAGTTTCCGTTGATCCGCGACCGGGCGGCCGGTGACGCAGGTGGCCCGGGCCCTGACGGGCATGCGTAGATCTTCTTCTGACATTTGCCATGCGGAACCCATGCTCGGATACATTTGTGCATGCGTTTTGTCCCTTTTGTTATGGTTCTTGCTGGTTTGGTGGTGGGTACCGCCTCGCCGGCATCGGCCATCACCCACGGCTCGGTCGATCATGCGGATCACCCGGAAGTGGGCGCCCTCATCGGCGACAAGCCGGAACGCGACGGCACCTGGGCGTACTGCACCGGCACTCTCATCTCGCCGACCGTCTTCCTCACTGCCGCCCACTGCGGACATGAGGGGCAGAAGACCGCGCGGGTCTCCTTCGCCGGCCGCTACCGGGCCGGGGACACGCTCTACACCGGGCGCTACGTGCCCGATCCGCGCTACAGCCGCAAGAGCGGGCTCTACGACATGGCGGTCGTCGTCTTCTCCGACCCCGTCCCCGGTATCACGCCGGCCACGCTGCCTTCCCTGGGCCTGCTCGACCGGCTCAAGGCCGACGGCAGTCTGGGTGCCGCCCGGTTCACGCCGGTCGGGTACGGCTCGGTGGACCCCACGAAGAAGGCGCACGGGTGGCGGTTCCACTACACCGACACGCGCAGCCAGACGACCATCTCCTTCAAGCGCCTTCGCGGCAGGTGGCTCGAACTGGCGCCGGACCCCTGGGGCAAGGAGGGCGGGACCTGTTACGGCGACTCGGGCGGCCCCAACTACCTCGGAGGCTCCGACTCCAAGCTGCTCGTGGCCACGACGATCAGCGGAGTGGACGACGCCTGCCGGTTCACCAACCTCGACTACCGCCTGGACACGGCATCGGCCCGGAAGTTCCTCGGCGAGTACGTCGCGCTCCCCTGAGGCCGCCGCAGTGGGGTTATAGACATATGCCCCCACTGGGGGTATGAATAGGGCATGCCTAAGATCAACGTCTACCTGCCGGACGATCTCGCGGAGGCGGTCAAGGAGGCGGCGCTGCCGGTGTCCGCGATCTGCCAGCGCGCACTGGAACAGGCGGTCCGCCGGGTGGCCGCCATCCGGGAGAGCGTCCTCGGCGAATTCGAGATCGACGACCCCCGCCTGTCGCACTTCACGTCCAGGACCCGCGCGGTCCTCCGGCTCGCGCTGGAGCGGGCCAGGGCCGAGGGCGCCTCCGGAATCGGCACCGAGCATCTGCTCGCCGCGATGCTGGCCGAGGGGCAGAACCTCGCCCTCCACGTCCTGCGCGCCATCGAGATCGAGCCCGCCCTGCTCGAACGCGACCTCGCGAGCGGCCGGTCGCCCGCCCCCGCCGGCGCGGCGGGCCCCGAGCAGGCGGCCGGGGACGGGGGAGCACGGGAGGACGGTCCGCGCCGCTTCGACATGGCGGCGGCCAACGCCCTCGAACTGACGGTCACCGAGGCCCACGCGCTGGGGCACAACTACATCGGGTGCGAGCACCTGCTGCTCGGCCTGGTAGCGGAGCCCGACGGGGTCGCCGGGCAGGTGCTGCGGGCCAGGGGCGCCGAGCCCCGCCTCACGCGGCGCGCGGTCAGCGCCGCGCTCGCCGGCTACGTCCACCTACGGGCCCAGGGCCAGGACACCTCTCAGAACATCTCGCAGAGCGCCACCCAGAACGTGCCGCAGAACGCCGCGCAGATCGTGGCGGCGGTCGTCCGGCAGGAGATCGCTCCGCTGCTGCGGCGCGTCGAGCGGCTCGAGCGGCACGCGGGGGTCGCCGCGCCCACCGAGGACGGCGCCTCGTGAGCGGACGCGTGCTGCTGGTCGCCACGGGCGACGTCATGGCGTACGCCCGCCGGACGAGCCGTCCCGGGCTCGCGACGGCCGCGGACCTGCTCGCGGCCGTACCGGGCGACCTCGGCGTGGAGGTGGTGACGGAGGACGTCCAGGCCGAGCCGAGCTGGGACACCTCGCCCGCCACGATGCTGCGGCTGGCCCGCCGGGCCCGCGCGGCCCTGCTCGACGAGGGGTTCGACGGCGTGGTCGTCACTCACGGCCTGGACACGATCGAGGAGACGGCCTTTCTCGCGGACCTGCTCGCCGGGCCCGCCGCACTGCGCGGCGGCATCGTGCTGACCGGGGCCGTCCGCGGGCTCGACGAGCTGTCGAGCGACGGCCCGCGCAACCTGGCGTCGTCACTGGTCGCCGCCGCCGATCCCGCTCTCCGCGGCACCGGCGCGGTGGTCTGCGTCAACGACGAACTGCACGCGGCCCGCTGGGTCACGATGACCGACGCGACGGGCGTGGCGACCATGTCCTCCGCGCCCGCGCCGATCCTCGGGCGGGTGGTGGACGGGCGGGCCGAGCTGACGGCCACGCCGCCGCCACGGCCCCCGGCCGCACCGGGGGAGCCCGAGACGCACGTCGCACTGATCAAGACGTACCCGGAGATGGACCCCGTGCTCCTCACGTCCGTCGTGGACGCCGGCGCCAGGGGTGTCGTCCTGGAGGGCACCGGCGCCGGGAACGTCCCGGTCACCCTGTTCGCGACCATCGGCGAACTGGCGGAGTGGGACATCCCCGTGGTGGTCGCCTCGCGGTGCCGGACCCGGCCGGTCGCGCTGGAGGACCTGCCGCTGGGGCTGGGGCTGGCCGCGAAGGTCGGCGCCATCGGGGCACGCGGGCTGGCCGCAGTGAAGGCCCGGTCCGCCCTGATGGTGGCGCTCGGCGGAGGCGGGCGGCAGGCCGTTCGGGACTGGTTCGCCCGCCTCTGACCGCTGTCAGGCGTGCCCTTCGTTCGCCGGTCCCGGCGCCAGCTCCAGCTGCGCGGTCTCCGCGTACGGGCTGGGGGCGCGGCGGCTCCCGGCGTGCGCGGCCGTGGTGTCGGTGTTCGGCGGGCAGCCGGAGACCGGCAGGCACAGCACGAACATGGCGCCGCCGTACGGCGACTCGGCGGCCACGAGCGTGCCGCAGTGGGCGCGGGCGATGTCGCGGGCGATGGCCAGGCCGAGTCCGGTGCCCCCATGACCCCGGCTGCGCGCCGTGTCCGACCTGGCGAACCGCTCGAAGATCCTCTCCCGTTCGCGCGCCGGGACGCCCGGGCCGTCGTCGCCGACCCACAACTCGACGTAGCCCTCGTCACGCCGGAGCCCGACCTCGACCACGCTCCGGGCGTGCCGCTGCGCGTTGTCGAGCAGGTTGGTCAGCAGGCGGGCGAGGTGACGCGGCGCGGCGTGCATCCTGACCCCGTCCGCCAGCTGGAGGCGCACGGGGATGCGGTCCGTCCGGCGGGCGACCTCGTCCCTGACAAGCGCCGAGACGTCCACGGGTTTGCGGTCCGGGGCGGTCGCCCCCACCTTCGCCAGCAGGAGCAGGTCGTCGATGATCCCTTCCAGCCGCTCCACGTCGGAAAGCGCGTCCCGGAGCAGCGACCGCAGATCGGTCTCGTCGGGATGCAGCTGCGCCTCCTCGAGTTGGGTGCGCAGGCCGGCGAGCGGAGTGCGCAGTTCGTGCGAGGCGTCCGCGGCGAACTCGCGCTGCCGCCGCAACGCCCGCTCCGTGGTCAGCTTCGCCTGTTCGATGCGGGCGAGCGTGCTGTTCACGGTGCGGGCGAGCCGCGCGATCTCGTCGTCCCCGGTCGGTACGGGCACCCGGGTGTCCAGGTCGTGCACGTTGACGGCGGCCAGGTCGCTGCGGATGGCCTCCACGGGCCGCAGGGTGCGTCCGGCGACCACCCAGGTGGCCCATGCGGTGAGCAGGACGAGCACGGCCACCTCCACGGTGAAGAGCAGGTCGAACATCGCGACGGGGGTGAAGCCGTCGATCGGGCGTCCCGCGTAGACGACGGGGGAGTCGGGCCCGGGCGCCACCCGGAGCGCCGACAGGCGCAGGCAGCCGATCCCGTCGTGCACGCAGGCCTGCAGGTCCTGCATCGGATCCTGCTGCGACGGCCAGAAGGAGCTGATCGGGGCTATCCCCCGGGCGGCGGGCGACGCGGCGAGCACCCGCCGGTTCGGAGCCACCACCTGGACCAGACTGATCCCGGCCACCTGCGGGGTGATGATGTCCCGCAGATGACCGCTACGCCACGCGGCGGCCGTGAGCGCGGCCTCCTGCCGCGCGTCGAGCCAGACCGCGGTGGCGAACGCCTGCCGGGCCAGCACGCTGCCCAGGAACCCGGTGGGGATCAGCAGCAGGGTGGCGAGAGCCGTGACGAGGACGGTGATCCGCCCTCGGATGGAATGAGGCCGGAACCTCCGCAGTAACGGTGGGCCGCTGGCGTTCATCGCCGTCCTCCTTGCGATGACTGCGCACTCGCGGCGGGCGGTCGCCTCCGTGTGATCGACGTGGCCGTCCCGACGGCGTGCTGTGCCTGTCTGTTTCGGAATGAGAGGCTCGCAACGGCAGGCGGAGTGGTCACTAGGGTTCTGCCTGGTCAGGCCGCTACTTCTCGGCTCCGCACCACGGTAACACTAGACTTGAAGCCATCAAGTAAAGGAAGTGTTCAAGTTTGTACTCTGCTTGGCGGGGACGGGCCAATTTCCGTGGGCGTCGGCGGGAACTCGCGCGAAACCCTGATCGTTCCCACTGTGGTGGAGTGGCGCTCCCACTTGTAGGGGCACCGCTCCTCGGGCACCATCCCCACTAGGCCGCGCAGCGGCTGATCAGTGAGTCGCGTCCTGGAGGAAGCGAATGGAGAGTAAGAACCCCATATTCAGTCGGCGCGGGGCGGCTGGTCAGCAGGCGTGGGCCGGTCCGACGCCCAGCGTGCAGCAGCTGAATCAGATGTACGCCACGCCCTCGTACGCTCCCCCGGGAGCGCGGACCATGACGATCGACGACGTCGTGGTGCGCGGCTTCATGACCCTTGGCACGCTCATCGTGTCGGCGGCCCTGGCCTGGTACCTCAACCTCGGCTGGGGGCTCGCGGCGCCGGCGATGATCGTGGGCCTGATCCTCGGGCTCATCGTGTCGTTCAAGCAGAGCACGAACCCGGCGCTGATCCTCGGCTACTCGGTGTGCTACGGCATCGCCATCGGCGTGCTGAGCCACATGTACAACGAGGCCACCGACGGCATCGTCCTGCAGGCCGTGCTCGGCACGATGGTCGCCTTCGGCGGCACGCTCGCGGTGTACACGCTGAAGATCTTCCGGCCGACGCCGAAGTTCGCCAAGTTCGTGATCGCCGCCGGGTTCGCCGCGGTCGGCCTCATGCTGCTCAACTGGATCGGGAGCCTCTTCCTCTCGGGAGGGTTCGGCCTGCGCACCGACAGCCCCATCGGCTGGATCTTCAGCGTCGCGATGATCCTGCTGGGCTGCTTCTTCCTGCTGCTCGACTTCAGTGAGATCGAGCAGGGGGTGCGGGCCGGCGTGCCGGAGCGTTACTCGTGGCTGATGGCGTTCGGCCTGACCCTGAGCCTCGTCTGGCTCTACCTGGAGATCCTCCGCTTCATCAGCTACTTCACAAGCAACGACTAGCCGTACGGGCGAAACGGGGCGCCGTTCCTTCGGGAGCGGCGCCTTTGTCGTGCTATAGCAGGATCCGGTGATCCGCACCGTAACTTTCGATCAACATCTTGTAACAAATCTATGCCGCTGAGGGCTTGTCAATCGCGGACCGGTGATGCACTGTGACACAAAGCCGCCTTTTCCGTGGAGGTGCCCATGTCGTTGAACCACTCACCGGAGACCCAGAACAAGCTGATCGCCCGTGTCCCGTCCATAACCGGGCGAGAACTCCCAGAGTGGTTCGAAGCCATCGACAACGGCCCGTCGTTCCTGCGCTGTGACGAGCGGGCCAACTGGCTCGCCGACGAGCACGGGCTGAGCCACGGCTACGCCGCCGCGATCGTCCTCGAGCACGAGCGGCGTCGCCGCTTCTAGCGAACACCGGAGCGCGGGAGGGGGCAGTGCCGTCCCGCGCACACAGCACCAGCAGCGACCCGCCGGGCAACAGAGCCCGGCTCTCAACCTCGAGCAGCACGCGACCTCAAGAAACACTGAGCGCCCGCACCGGTCCGGTGCGGGCGCATCATTGTTCTATGGATCTCGACAAGGCGCGTGAGTTCGTCAGGAAGAACCACCGAGCAGTCATGCTGACCCGGTATCCGGACGGGCGACCGCAGACTTCCCCGGTGACCGTTGGCTGCGACAAGGACGGCCACATCGTGATCAGCAGTCGCGAGACGGCCGTCAAGACCCGCAACCTGCGGGAGAACCCCCAGGTCGTGCTCACCGTGATGACCGACGCCTTCTACGGCGAGTGGATGCAGATCGAGGGCACCGCTCGGATCATCTCGCTGCCGGACGCGATGGAGCATTTGGTGCAGTACTACCGCGACATCAGCGGCGAACACCCGGACTGGGACGACTACCGCGCCGTGATGATCCGGGACAAGCGGGTGATCATCCAGGTCGAGCCCACCCGCGCCGGCCCCGACTACCACGGCTGACGTGACGCCGGTCCCGGCGCGGGCCGGGACCGGCGTCGACGCCGTCGCTCAGGACAGCCGCTCCAGCACCATCGCCATGCCCTGGCCGCCGCCGACGCACATGGTCTCAAGCCCGATCGACTTGTCGTGGAACCGGAGGCTGTTGACCAGCGTGGAGGTGATGCGGGCGCCGGTCATGCCGAACGGGTGGCCCACCGCGATCGCCCCTCCGTTGACGTTGAGCCGCTCGATGTCGATGCCCAGCTCCTGGTAGGAGGGGATCACCTGGGCGGCGAACGCCTCGTTGATCTCGACCAGGTCCACGTCGCCGATCGACATGCCCCCGCGGGCGAGGGCCTGCCGTGACGCCTCGATCGGGCCCAGCCCCATGATCTCGGGGGACAGGCCGGTGACACCGGTCGACACGATCCGGGCGAGCGGCGTGATGCCCAGCTCGGCGGCCTTGGTGTCGCTCATGACGATCACCGCGGCGGCGCCGTCGTTCAGCGGGCAGCAGTTGCCCGCCGTCACCGTGCCGTCCGGCCGGAAGACCGGCTTGAGCTGCGAGACCGCCTCGTACGTCGTGCCGGCCCTGGGGCCGTCGTCCTTGCTCACCACGCTGCCGTCGGGGAGCGTCACCGGGGTGATGTCGCTCTCCCAGAAACCGTTCGCGATGGCCTTCTCCGCGAGGTTCTGCGAGCGCACGCCGAACTCGTCCTGCTCGCGCCGCGAGACGCCCCTCAGCGCCGCGACGTTCTCGGCCGTCTGGCCCATGGCGATGTAGACGTCCGGCAGCACGCCGTCCTCGCGCGGGTCGTGCCACACGGGGGCCCCGCCCTTCGCGGTCTCCTCCGTCCGCGCCTTCGCCTCGTCGAACAGCGGGTTCTGCGCCTGCGGCATGTCGGAGCTGCCGTGCACGAAGCGGGAGACGGTCTCCACGCCGGCCGAGATGAAGACGTCGCCCTCGCCCGCCTTGATGGCGTGGAACGCCATCCGGGTCGTCTGCAGGGAGGAGGAACAGTAACGGGTCACGGTGGTGCCCGGCACGTTGTCGAGCCCGAGCAGCACGGACACCACACGCCCCAGGTTGTGGCCCTGCTCGCCGCCGGGGAGCCCACAGCCCAGCATCAGGTCGTCAACGTCGTTCGGGTCGAGCTGCGGCACCTTCGCCAGCGCGGCGCGGATCATCTGCGCGGTCAGGTCATCCGGGCGGATGTCCTTGAGTGACCCCTTGAAGGCGCGGCCGATCGGTGACCGCGCGGTCGCCACGATGACTGCCTCGGGCATGTGACTCTCCTGCCTGATCTCGGGCCCCTCCACCCAGGGTTCGGGGGGCCTCCTCCCCGGAGGTTACCCCTCGGTACGCCGCCCGCCACGCTCTGGGCCCCACTCACCAGAACTTTGTACTAATGCACAGTGTTTCCCGCTCGCTCGTCGGGGCGCTCACTCCCGGCGTCTTCCCTCGTCACGTGCTCGCTCGTTCCTCGCTGCGCGCGTTCCTCAGTCCAGACCGCCGGCGCGCCCCTCCGGCTCGCTCGGTGTTTCCCGCTCGCTCGTCGGGGCGCTGGGGGGCTCGTGTTTCCCGCTCAGCCGTACATGCCGGGGGTGGTGGCGGTGCCGTCGTTGACGGCGTGGAGGGCGCCCTTCTCGTCGCGCCACAGGCGCCAGCCGTTCTGGCCGCCGGTGAACCAGGAGGGCGGCGCGGAGGAGGAGTCCTTGCGCTTGCCCGTGGCCAGGTCGAACTCGCACAGCGCCGCGATCGAGTAGAACCCCGGGGTCATGCCGCGCAGCGGCAGCGGCTTCGGGTCGGTCACGCAGAACGACCACCCGGTCGCGCCGCTCACCGGGGTCGGCTCGCCGGTGCTGAGGTCGAAGACCGAGCCGGGCGCGTCGCGCTTGAGGAAGCCGAGCTTGTTCATCTCGGGCGGGAAGGCCAGCCACCAGCCGGTGCCGGGGACCTGCGTGGGCGTGATTTGTCCCAGGACCCGTCCGGTCTCGGCGTCGAGCCGGGCGAAGCCGCCGTACTGGCCCTGCTCGTCGACCGGCCGGACGACCGGCGCGTACGCCGGGTTGCCGCTGGGGTAGACGCGGACGACGGACGGCCGCATCCAGTCGACGGCGCCGTCGGTGAGACGCGCGGAGAACAGGCCGAACGTCGAGGTCTCCTTGGTCTGGGGGTTGGTGTACGGCGCGACGTATCCGATGATCTTGTCGTCCGTCGCGCCGAAGGCCCAGCCTCCGCTCAGGTCGACGCCCGGGCCGAGGGCCTGCTCGATCGGCAGCTGCCAGACGGTCTTGCCGTCCTTGATCGTGCGGGCCTCCAGCACCGGGTGGGACGCGAGTCTCAGCAGGACGACCTTGGTCGGGTCGGACCACTCGACCTCGGCGATGCCGGGCAGGCGCCACTTCACGGCCCCGTCACGGGGGTCGAGGACCACGACGCGGGCGGACGAGAGCGCGGTGTCCTCCGAGACGCAGACGTACGGCCCGCAGCGCTGCGGCCCGAAGGTGGACCGCACGGGCCGGACCCACTTCTGCTGCCCGGTGCGGGCGTCCCTGGCCACCAGCGTGGCGCCCTTGCGGTCGGCGGCGGGGTCGAGCGCGACCACTGCGGCCTGCCCGCCGCCGGTCTCCACGGTCGCGGGAGCCTGCACCCCCATTCCGGGAAGGCGGCCCACCATCGTCGCGGGGTGCGCCCACAGACGGCGGCCGGTGGCGAGGTCGAGCGCGACGGTCTCCAGGGAGCCGTCGGACCGCATCGAGGTGGTCGCCGCGACGCCGCCGCCCGTGGTGGCCCGGCTGACCGCGTTCACCTGCGTGTTGTGCCAGGCCGGGTAGTCCTTGGCGGCCTCGTCGCCGCCGGAGCAGCCGGTGAGGGCGCCGCCGGTCAGCAGGGCGGTCGCGGCGAGGGCCAGAGCGGGTTTCACGTGGTTCACCTGGGGCCGGATCATTTCGCTCCTACAGGGGGTGATGGCCCGGCCGCGGAAGGTGACCGGCTCTAGGCGTTCGGAAGCGGCCCGGGTCTCCGGCGGAGCAGCGCCGCCCACCGTCCGTGGGGGCCGACAGCCCGGCCGGCGACACGGGTCGCGGTGACCTCGGTGCCGGGTTCCTCCACGGCCATTGCGGCCAAGAGGTATTGCGATCCTTCGACGCGCACGGGTTCCGGCTCGGGCCACAACCCCAACGCGGCGCATACAGACGGTAGCACTGCGTACGCGGCTTGTAGGTAACCTCGGGCAGATGGATGAAAACGATCAGGTCCGAACATCTCGGCCGGGTTCGCGTCGAATTCCGGCCCGAGCAGGTCGGCGAACGCCACGGTCCGCCCGCCCGCCTCGATGACGGCGACCGTCTGGGCCGCGGCGAGCTGCCGCGACCAGCGCCGGGTGACCCACCGGAGCGGCTGGGCGATCGGGCGGACGGTGCCCAGGTCGGGACAGGTCCCCACGACCACCTCCGCGCCGGCCTCGCGCAGCCGGCGCACCGCCTTCTGCAGGTGCCGTACGGCCCGGGCCGGCAGGGTGGCGGTGGTCACGTCGTTGGCCCCCACGAAGACGACCGCGATCTCCGGCCGATCCTCCAGCACGCGGTCCACCTGGACGCCGAGGTCCACCGACGCCGCGCCGGACTGGCCGGCCACGGTGAGGCTGACCGGGCGCTCGGCCACGGCCGCGAGGCCGTACGCGATCCGGACGGCCGGGGTGTCCTCGGGGCGGGTCATGCCGAGGCCGACCGAGGTGGAGTCGCCGAGCACGGCCATCCGGATGGGCTCGCCGGGGAAGGCGCCGTATACGCCGTCGGCCCGAGGGCCGTCGAGACCGTGCGGCTGTCCCACGATCCGCCGGGCCAGGACGGCCTCGGCCATCAGCAGGCCGTACGTCACGGCTCCCAGGGCCGTGAGCCCGCCTCCGCCCACGGCGGCGGCGGTGGCGATGCGGCGGGCGGCACGCACCGCGCCGGACGTCCGGACCACCCGTCCTCCCCATGCTCACGGTACGGTTTGAGGGAGAAATTAGCCGAGTTCCGGCCACCCCTACCGGAACCCCGGCTGACGGCAGGCTGACAAGCTTCGGCAAACAAGGTGGTCATCGCGGTGCGCGTACACGACTCGCTGGTGGAGCTGATGGGCAACACCCCGCTCGTCCGGCTGCGCAAGGTCACGGCGGGCGCGCCCGCCCAGGTCTTCGCGAAGGTGGAGTACTTCAACCCCGGCGGTTCGGTGAAGGACCGCATCGCGGTGCGGATGATCGAGGCGGCCGAACGGAGCGGCGAGCTCAAGCCCGGCGGCACGATCGTCGAGCCGACCTCCGGCAACACCGGCGTGGGCCTGGCCATCGTGGCGCAGGAGAAGGGCTACCGCTGCCTGTTCGTCTGCCCCGACAAGGTCGCCCAGGACAAGATCAACGTGCTCCGCGCGTACGGCGCGGAGGTCGTGGTCTGCCCGACCGCCGTCTCGCCCGACCACCCCGACTCGTACTACTCGGTGTCGGACCGGCTGGCCCGTGAGATCCCGAACGCCTGGAAGCCCGACCAGTACTCCAACCCCGAGAACCCGGCGAGCCACTACCACTCGACCGGCCCGGAGATCTGGGAGCAGACCGAGGGCAGGATCACCCACTTCGTCGCCGGAATCGGGACCGGCGGCACGATCAGCGGGACCGGGAAGTACCTCAAGGAGGTCTCCGGCGGCCGGGTGAAGGTCATCGGCGCCGACCCGGTCGGCTCGGTCTACTCCGGCGGCACCGGCCGTCCGTACCTCGTCGAGGGCGTGGGCGAGGACATCTGGCCCGCCACGTACGACACCGGAATCTGCGACGAGATCATCGCGGTCTCCGACAAGGACTCGTTCGGCATGACGCGCAGGCTCGCCCGCGAGGAGGCGCTGCTCGTCGGCGGCTCGTGCGGCATGGCCGTGGTGGCGGCCGTACGGGTGGCCCAGGCGGCCGGGCCCGACGACGTCGTGGTCGTGCTGCTGCCCGACGGCGGCCGCGGCTACCTGTCGAAGATCTTCAACGACGAGTGGATGGCCGACTACGGCTTCCTCACCACGTCGAGCGAGGAAGGCCTGGTCGGCGACGTGCTGGGACGCAAGACGCCGGGGCTGCCCGAGTTCGTCCACGTCCACCCGCACGAGTCGGTCGGCACCGCCATCTCGATCATGCGGGAGTACAACGTCTCCCAGCTGCCGGTCATGAAGGAAGAGCCGCCGGTCATGGCGGCCGAGGTCATCGGCTCGATCGTGGAGCGCGACCTGCTGGAGGGCCTCTACCGCGGCCGGGTGCGGTCCGAGGACGAGATCGGCGCCCACATGTCCGCGCCGCTGCCCATGATCGGGTCCGGTGAGCCGGTGGCCCGGGCGGTCGAGGCGCTGGAGAAGGCCGACGCCGCCGTGGTGCTGGACGACGGCAAGCCGGTGGGCATGGTCACCCGCCAGGACCTGCTGGCCTTCCTCGCCAACCACTGAGCCGATCACCGAGCCGATCACTGGGCCGATCACCGAGCCGATCACTGGGCCGATCACTGGGCCGCCACTGGCCGGCGGCTGACGCGCCGCCACCGGGACCAGGCCGGCCGGGCGGCTACGCTCGACGCCATGAACCATGGTTTCGAGACGCTGGCCATCCACGCGGGCCAGGAGGCGGACCCGCACACGGGCGCCGTCGTTCCTCCCATATACGCCGTGTCCACCTACAAGCAGGACGGCGTGGGCGGCCTGCGGGCGGGATACGAGTACAGCCGGTCGGCCAACCCGACCAGGACCGCCCTTGAGGAGGCGCTGGCCGCCGTCGAGGGCGGTGTGCGCGGGCTGGCCTTCGCGTCAGGCCTCGCCGCCGAGGACACGCTGCTGCGCACGGTCTGCAAGCCCGGTGACCACGTGGTGATCCCCGACGACGCGTACGGCGGCACCTACCGGCTGTTCTCCCGGGTGCTCCAGGAATGGGGGGTCACCTTCGACCCGGTGCCGCTCGGCGATTTGGACGCGGTGCGCGCCGCCGTACGGCCGGAGACGAAGGCGATCTGGGTGGAGACGCCCACGAACCCCTTGCTGAACGTCGCGGACATCGCCGCGCTGGCGAACGTCGCGCACGACGGGAGCGCGGTGCTCGTGGTGGACAACACCTTCGCCTCGCCCTACCTGCAGCAGCCGCTCAGCCTGGGCGCGGACGTCGTCGTCCACTCGACGACCAAGTACGTCGGTGGCCACTCCGATGTGGTCGGCGGCGCGCTGGTGACCCGGTCCGCCGATCTCGGCGAGCGGCTGGCCTACCACCAGAACGCGATGGGCGCGGTGGCCGGGCCGTTCGACGCCTGGCTCACGCTGCGCGGCCTCAAGACGCTGGGCGTGCGGATGGACCGGCACTGCGACAACGCCGAGCGCGTGGTCGACCTGCTGCTGTCGCACCCGAAGGTCGTCCGGGTGCTCTATCCGGGCCTGCCCGAGCACCCCGGCCACGAGGTCGCGGCCAAGCAGATGCGGCGTTTCGGCGGGATGGTGTCGTTCCGCGTCGAGGGCGGCGAGGAGGCCGCCGTCGAGATCTGCAACCGCGCCAAGCTGTTCACGCTCGGGGAGTCCCTCGGCGGCGTCGAGTCGCTGATCGAGCACCCCGGCCGGATGACTCACGCGTCGGCAGCCGGGTCGCCGCTGGAGGTCCCCGCCGACCTGGTCCGTCTGTCGGTCGGCATCGAGACCGTCGACGACCTCCTGGCCGACCTCTCCGAGGCCCTCGGCTGAGTGAGGTCTCCGCGCCCGCTCCGCGCTCTGTCCGACGCGCGCTCCGGGCCCTGTCTAAGGGGCGCTCCGCGCTCTGTCTAAGGGGCGCTTCGCCCTCTGTTCAAGGGGCGCTTCGCGCTCTGTCTAAGGGGCGCTTCGCGCCGGGGCCGCGGGCTCCGGCGCGGAGCGGCGGGCGGGAGCAACCCACCGTTCGCACAGCAGGGCGGCGAGCGCCGTGGCCGTCAGCAGGGCGCCGGCCACGGTCACGCTGCGGACGCCGGAGTGGTCGATGAGCGCGCCGCCGAGCAGTGAACCGCCCGCGATGCCGATGTTGAAGGCCGAGCCGCTGCCGGCCGAGGCGATGTCGGTGCTGCCCGGGGCCACCTGTAGCGCGCGGCTCGCGATGGCCGCGGCCAGTGCGCTGAACGACATGCCCGTCAGGCAGAGGGCCACCACCGCCACCGCGTGCACGGCGCCGAAGGCGTACAGACCCAGCAGCGCGCACGTGATGAGGGCCAGCGGCCCGACGAGGGCGGTCCTCGGCCGGCTGTCGAGCAGCCGGCCGACCACGATCGTCCCCGTGACCCCGGCGATCCCGGACGCGAGGAGCAGCGGGCTGAGCGCGGCCGGGGCGAACCCGCCGAACTCCAGCAGGAACGGCGTGATGTAGGTGTACGCGGTCAGGTAGCCGCCCACCCCGATCACGGTGGCGACGATCAGAAGCGCGTAGCGGCGGGCGTCCGGGGTCGCGCCGCGGCCCGGCTCGTGGCCGTCGGAGCCGCCGCCCGCCTGCCGGCGGCCGGGCATCAGCGCCGCCACTGTGATGCACGTGACCAGGCCGACGGCGGCGGCCAGGGCGAAGGCGGCCCGCCAGCCGACCTGCTGGCCCAGCCAGGTGCCGGCCGGGACGCCGAGGACGGGCCCGAGGGAGCTGCCGATCGACATCCGGGCGATCGCGCGTCCCCGGATCTCCGGGGGGAACATCGCCGCCGCGGCCGGGGTCGCGACCGACCAGAACAGCGCCTGGGTGGCCGCGACCAGCAGCCGTGCGGCCAGGAGCGTCGGATAGTTCGGCGCCACGGCGGTCAGCAGCATTCCCGCGACGAACACGGCCAGCGTGGCGGTGAGCAGCCTGCGCCGCGGCACCCGCTGGGTCAGCCGGGTGAGCGGCAGCGAGGCCAGCACCACGACGGCGGCGTATCCGGTGACGAGCAGGCCGGTCTCGGACGGCGACCGGTCCAGGTCGGCCGCCATCACCGTGAGCAGCCCGATGGGCAGGACCTCGGCGGTGACGTAGGTGAAGGCGCCGACGGCGAGGGCGACCAGCGCCCACGCCGCACGGCGTTGCGTCGTAAGGTGCACCCGCTCCTCTTTCCCCCGTTTCCGGCCAAAGACGTTCTACCGGACATTCGGGGAAAAGCGGGAATCTTTGTTCAGGGGTTGAAGAAGACCATCAGGAAGAGGACGACGAGCCAGATCAGGGCGCTGATTCCGGCCAGCGCCGCGATCCGCCCGGTCTGCACCTTCGCGTCGTCCTCCGGCGACTCGCTGGACAGCGCCGCGATCGCCGTACGCTGGTCACGCTCGACGATCACCAGCAGGACGGCCGCCACGACGAACAACGTCATCGACACCGACAGGTACGGCGCGCCGAGGGCGCTGCGGCCCAGCAACAGGCCGAACAGGAAGACCCCGATCGTGAGCAGGCCGAAGAGCCGGGTCGCGCGGTGCAGATATCGCAGCACGCCCAGATCGCGCGCCCGTATGTAGCGCGGGGTGACGCTCGTGACCGCCGTGAGCGGACCGAGCGCGAAGATCGCGAACCCTATGTGCAGCCACAGCAGCAGGTGGTCGAGAGGCGACATGGGCAGAGGCTATCGCCTGACTGATCGGCCCCGCAGTCGCCCGGACGCGCTCGTCGCGCCGCGCGTCGGACGCCGGGGGCGTGCGGGAGTCACTTCCGGCGACGGGGGCGGTTGTGGACCGCCATCTCGAACAGCACCGTGGTGAGGACCATGAGGACGACGAGGCCGACCGCTGCGAACATGGGAGCGCTCCTTCCACTGGCATGTGGAACGACCAGCGCGAACAGGGGATGCCTGTCTATCGTCCGCCGATTGCAGCCCGGTCGGCAATCGATTATCGAATCCCCGGGCCGCGGCGTCCGTCTCCCCGCTCACGCCCGCCGCCCGGGCCTTCCGGTCCCCGCCGGTCCTGCGGCTTCGGAACGCGCCCCCGATCCGCGCCGATGTGCTAAGCCATGCCCGCGTGGCAGACGACGAACCGTCTACCGGTCCGCCTCCGGCTCGGCGGCGGGAACCCGGCGTAGCGCGTGGACGGTCCCCAAGCCCAGGATGACGATGCTGGTTCCGACGGACGCGAGCATGGCGAGAGGGGAGAAGGGCCCCTCCAGCAGCAGGACCGGGATGATCCCGATGAGCGCGACGAGACCGGCGGCGAGCGACCACGGCGCCGTGAGGGCGTGCACGTCGTACCAGACCCGTTCGCTGGCCATCGTCCGCCTGGTGCGGATGCCGAGGAGGGCGTTGGGAGCCAGGGTCCGGCGCGCTCCCATCCGGCCCATCGCCACGAGCACGGCGCCGAGGACGACGAGGCACACGGCCGGATAGACCCGTTCGAGGAACGGGGTCTGCGCTTCCACGGCGGCGGTGACCAGGGCGGATGCTGTCACGTGTGCTCCCTCCGGTCGTGCGGGTGACTCAGGTGGACCGCCGGCCCCCGGCTCGGCCGCTCAGCGGGTGCGGCGGGCGCGCAGGAAGTCGCTGACGACGTACTCGCCGAGGCGGTCGGCGCTGGCGGAGAAGACGCGGCCGCCGTTGCGCCGGGCGACCTCGTCCACGAACTCCCGCAGCCGGTCGTCGGCGGCCAGCATGAAGACGTTGATCGTCGCGCGCCGTCTGGACATCTTGTCGACCTCGGCGAGCGTCAGCGTCAGCGTCTCCTGCGACGGAGGCCACTCGAAGCGCGGCACGCCGTTGCGCATCAGGTGCGCCGTCGGCTCGCCGTCGGTGACCACCAGGACGACCGGCTCGAAGTCCGGGTGCCGGTCGAGGTGACGGCCCGCGATCAGCAGCGCGTGGTGCAGGTTCGTGCCCTGGACCATGTCCCATTCGAGCCCGGCCAGCTCGTCGGGCCGCAGCACGCGGGCGTAGTTCGAGAACCCGATGATCTGCACCGCGTCCTGGGGGAACTTCGAGGCGACCAGCGCCTGCAGGGCGAGTGCGGTCTGCTTGGCCGCGGCCCAGGTGCCGCGCAGGGCCATCGAGTAGGACAGGTCGACCAGCAGGCAGACGGCCGCCGCGGAGCGCCGCTCGGTCTCCACGACCTCGAAGTCGTCCACCGACAGGGTCACGGGCGCGCCCCCACCCCGCCGTACGCCGTTGACGACCGTACGGACGACGTCGATGGGCTGCTCGTCCCCGAATCGCCACGGGCGGGTCGAGCCGGTCGGCTCCCCGGCCGTGCCCGCGTCGCGCTGGTCGTGGTCGCCGCGGCGGCCCGAGTCGAGCGAGGCGAAGACGCGGCGCAGGGCGGTCTCCCCGAGGCGGCGTACGGCCTTGGGCGTGAGCTCCAGCTTGCCGCGGTTGCGCCGCAGGTAGCCCTGGGCCTCCAACTCGCGTTCGACCTGTCGCAGCGCCTCCAGGTCGTCCACGGCCGAGCGGCCGAGCGCCCGCCGGATCGCGGCCTCGTCGATGTCGTCGAGCCGGGCGCCGGGGTAGTCCTGGCGCAGCGCGGTCTCCAGGTCGCCGAGGTCGGCCAGCTCCTGCAGCGCCGTCACGGCGTCGCCCATGCCCATCGGCTGCTCGCCGGACACGCGTTCGGGGGCGCCCCAGGCGAGGTCGGGACGGCGGGCGTGGAGGGAGTCGCCGAGGCGCCGCATCTGCTCGGCCAGGCCCGCCTGCTCCAGCGTCTGGTCGATCAGTCCGGCCAGTTCCGCGCGCTGCTCCGGGGTGAGCGAGGCGAGCAGCCGCTGCGCGGCGGCGGCGCGGCGGGCGAGCTGGTCGACCAGCTCGTCCAGGTTCCGCGGGTTCTCGGGGAACATGTCCCCGTATTTCTGCATGAACCGGTCAAAGTCGTCCTGGGTGTGCTCGCCCCGGGCGTCACGGTCCAGCATGTCGTTGAGGTCCGACATCATCTGCCGGACCCGTTCCATGGCGGCCGGGTCGGGGTTGGCCAGCGCGTCGCGCATGCCGCGGAACTGGCTGTCGAGGACCTCCCTGCGCAGCAGGTCGCGCAGCTCCTCGAACGTCTGCCGCGCGGCGGCCGAGCGCCAGTCGTACTCGGCGAGCTCCTGGACGGCCCGTGAGGTGTCCGAGGGCAGCGCGTCCAGCGCCGACTCGCGGAAGCGGGCGTCGTCGGAGGGATCGGGGAACAGTTCGGCCCGCTCCTGGCCGATCGCCTTGTCGAGCAGGGCGCGCACGCGCTCCAGCGTGCCGTCGAGCCGGGTGTTGTCCCGCAGCTCGCGGCGGCGCCGCCGCACCTGGCGGAGCAGGTCGTCCAGGCCGCGGCGGTCGGGGGCTCCCGGCAACCCGCGCCGCAGCAGGTCGCGCAGCGCGTCGAGCGGCGTCGAGCCGGACAGGACGGCGTCGCCCATCTCGTCCAGCGCCGATCGCACGTCGTACGGCGGAGCCAGCGGATCCGGCCCGTCGTGGTACTCCCGGTAGAAGTAGCTCACGTCCGGTACACCGCGGCGCCGTCGGTCTCGTCCTTGGACAGCCTGCGCATCAGGTAGAGCCCTTCCAGCGTGAACTCCAGCGCCGCGGCGGCGTGGCCGGGCGACTCGTCGCCCTCGCCCATGCCGAGCCGTGCCATGATCTTCGACAGGCCCTCGACGCGGCCGATCCTGCGCAGCAGTTCGTGGGCCGGGACCAGCTCGCCCGACTCCACCTGCGCGCCCTCGCCGAACCTGTCCAGCAGCGGCGCGAGGTCGGCGCCGCCGAGCGAGGCGCGGAACGTCTCGGCCGTCGCGCGCCGCAGCAGGTGGGCGAGCACCTCGATCTCCCGCCCCTCCTCGCTGACCTCGAACTCCACCTTGCCGCGCAGCGTGTGGACCACGCCGGGCAGGTCGCACACGCGGGTGACGGGCCGCTCCTCCCCGGTCAGCGCGGCCCGCCGTACGGCGGAGGCGGCGGCGGTCTCGGCGGCCGCGATCGAGAAGCGGGCCGACACGCCCGAGCGGGAGTCGACCGCGGTCGACTCGCGGACCAGGCGGGTGAACCGGGCGATCACCTCCACCAGGTGGTCGGGGAGGTCCGCGCCCAGGGCGCCGAGCTCGGCCTCCTGACGGATCAGGACCAGCTCGTCCTCGACCGTACGGGGGTAGTGGGTGCGGATCTCCGCGCCGAACCGGTCCTTCAGCGGGGTGATGATCCGGCCGCGGTTGGTGTAGTCCTCGGGGTTGGCGCTGGCGATCAGCAGGATGTCGAGGGGGAGCCGCAGGTTGTAGCCGCGGACCTGGATGTCGCGCTCCTCCAGCACGTTGAGCAGCGCCACCTGGATGCGCTCGGCCAGGTCGGGCAGCTCGTTGACGGAGAAGACGCCCCGGTTTGTCCGGGGAACCAGGCCGTAGTGGACGGTTTCGGGGTCGCCGAGCGTGCGGCCCTCGGCGATCTTGATGGGGTCGACGTCGCCGATGAGGTCGCCGACCGAGGTGTCCGGGGTGGCCAGCTTCTCGCCGTACCGGTCCTCGCGGTGCTTCCACGCGACCGGCAGATCGTCGCCGTGCGCGGCGGCCAGCCGGCGGCACCGGACGCAGACCGGCGCGTACGGGTGGTCGTTGATCTCACAGCCCTCGACCACGGGCGACCACTCGTCGAGCAGGCCCGTGATGGTGCGGATCAGGCGGGTCTTGCCCTGGCCGCGCTCGCCGAGGAGCACGAGGTCGTGGCCCGCGATCAGCGCCCTCTCCAGGTGGGGCAGGACCGTGTCGTCGAAGCCGACGATGCCGGGGAACCGGGCCTCGCCGGCCCGCAGCCGGGCCAGGAGGTTCTCCCTGATCTCGGCCTTGACCGTTCGGTATCGGTGTCCACTCTCGCGCAGTTCACGCAGAGTGCTGGGGGCAGGCGTGGGCGATTTGTGCACGGAGTCGAGCCTACGTCCCCATCGGATGATCCGGCAGCCGAGTTTGCGGAGACGCGGTTGAGAGACGCGGCTCAGGGAAACGGCTCGGGGACGCGACCCAATTGGCCGTGCGGCCCGTGCGTCGACCTCCGTTCAGTGGGGAGAATCGGCCCAAGGAAACAGTCGCGGAGGAAGAGAGGGCGAGACTATGGCGGTAATGACGAGCCGCTTCGCCGACGGTCTCGCCGTGGGCCCGAACCTGGTGGAAGCGGCCGAGACGGCCGTACGCCAGGCGTTGGCCGGCCTGTCGGGTCCGCCAGATCTTGTGTGCTTCTTCATCTGCGGGGACGACCCCGACGACGTGGCCAGAGCCGGCCGGCGGGCGATGTCCGTCGCGTCCGGGGCCGACGTGATCGGCTGCAGCGCGACCGGCGTGATCGGGCACGGCCAGGGCGTGGAGCTGACCCCCGCCGTGAGCGCGTGGGCGGCGTCCCTCGGCGGGGCCAGGATCGACACCTTCGCCCTGGAGACGCTCCGGACGGAGGACAGGTTCGTGGTCGTGGGGCTGCCGGAGCGTGTCCCCGACGACCGGGCGGCGATCCTGCTCGCCGACCCCTACAGCTTCCCCACGGACGCGTTCATCGAGCACTCGCACGAGGTGCTGGGCAGCCTGCCGATCGTCGGCGGCCTGGCCAACGGGCTCCAGGGCCGCGGCTCGGTGCGGCTGTTCGCCAACGGGGAGGTCCACGACTCCGGCGCGATCGGCGTGGTCATCGGCGGCCAGGTGAACGTCGGCACCGTCGTGAGCCAGGGCTGCCGGCCGATCGGGCCGTCCATGGTCGTCACCCGCGCCGAGGACAACGTGCTGCTGGAACTCGCGGGCCAGCCCGCCCTGGCGCGCCTGGAGGACATCGTCAGCGCCCTCGACGAGGAGGACCGCGACCTGGTCGCCGCCGGCTTACAGATCGGCATCGCGATGGACGAGTACGCCGAGCGCCACGAGCGCGGCGACTTCCTGATCCGGGGGGTCATCGGGATCGACCCCGAGCGCGAGGCGGTGGCCGTCGGCGACGTGATCGAGATCGGCAGGACGGTGCGGTTCCAGGTCAGGGACGCCGAGGCCGCCGACGAGGACCTCTACGAGCTGCTCGACGACCACCTGCGGGAGCACTCCGGCCGGATCGAGGGAGCGCTGCTGTTCTCCTGCAACGGCCGGGGCTCGGGCATGTTCGACTCGGCCGACCACGACGCGCTCGCCGTACGCGAGACGCTGGGGCCGATCGGGGTGGCGGGGTTCTTCGCCGCGGGCGAGGTGGGGCCCGTCGGCGGGCACAACCACGTCCACGGCTTCACCGCGTCGCTGCTCGTCTTCTCCAGCGGCACGGACCTGTCCAGCGGCACGGGATTGTCCGGCGATACGGGCTTCTCCGGCGGCACCGGCTTCGGCGGCGGCACGGGGTTCCCCGGAGGTACGGGCTTCCCGGGGGACGCGGGAGCGGGCGCGTGAGCGACCTCATCCTGGCCGTCGACATCGGCGGCACGAAGTTCGCGGCCGGCCTGGTGGATCCGGACGGGCGGGTCGTGGCCGCCGAGCGGGTCGCCACCCCGCAGGGCGGCGACGCCGAGACGCTGTGGGAGACGCTGACCGCGCTGCTCGACCGGCTGGACCTGCCCGCCGCGCTCGCCGGCGTGGGCGTCGGCTGCGGCGGGCCGATGACCTGGCCCGAGGGGGAGGTCTCGCCTCTCAACATGGGCGGTTGGCGGGGCTTCCCGCTGCGCGGGAGGCTGGCCGGGCGGTTTCCCGGCGTCCCGGTCCGCGTCCACAACGACGCGATCTGCCTGGCCGTCGCGGAGCACTGGCGCGGCGCCGGGCAGGGGAGCGCGGCCATGCTCGGGATGGTGGTGTCGACCGGCGTCGGCGGCGGGCTGATCCTCGGCGGCAGGCTCATCGACGGCGGGACGGGCAACGCGGGTCACATCGGCCACGTGGTGGTCGACCCGGATGGCCCAGCGTGCGGCTGCGGCGGCAACGGCTGCCTGGAGGCGGTCGCCCGCGGGCCCGGCCTCGCCGCCTGGGCGCTCGCGCAGGGCTGGTCGCCGGACGCCGCGGTGACCCAGGGGGAGCTCTACCAGGAGGAGGGGACGGCCACCGCGCGCCGCCTCGCCTCCGACGCCGCGGCCGGCGACCCGATCGCGCTGGCCGCGATGGCCCGGGCCGGGCGCGCCCTGGGCGTCGCGATCGCCTCCGCCGTCAACCTGTGCGACCTCGACCTCGTGACCGTCGGTGGCGGGCTCAGCCAGGCGGGCGGCCTGCTGTTCGCGCCGCTGGAGGAGGCGTTGCGGGAGCACACCCGCATGGGGTTCGCCGGGCGGGTGCGGGTCGTGCCCGCCGCGCTCGGCCAGGACGCCGGACTCGTCGGCGCCGCCGCGCTCGTGGCGGCCGGCGACAGGTACTGGTCGCCGGAGCGCTGAGAGCGCCGGAACCTGTGATGATGGGCACATGGCTGTCCCACAGGTGACGTACGAGGACGTCGTCGCCGCACGCGAGTCGCTGTCGGACGTGGCGGCGCTGACGCCCGTCCTGCATTCCCGGGTGCTGTCCGAGATCGTCGGCGGCTCGGTGCATCTGAAGTGCGAGAATCTCCAGCGGGCCGGGTCGTTCAAGGTTCGCGGGGCGTACGTGCGGATCGCGCGCCTGAGCGAGGAGGAGCGGGCCCGGGGCGTGGTCGCGGCCAGCGCGGGCAACCACGCGCAGGGCGTCGCACTGGGATCGTCGCTGGTCGGGGCCAAGTCGACCGTCTACATGCCCGAGGGCGCGCCGTTGCCGAAGGTGGAGGCCACCCGGGCGTACGGCGCGGACGTGGTCTTCGCGGGGCACACGGTCGACGAGGCGCTGAAGGCGGCCAGGGAGCACGCGGACCGGACCGGCGCGGTGTTC
Organism: Microbispora sp. NPDC049633; assembly: GCF_040675265.1. Taxonomy (NCBI): domain Bacteria; kingdom Bacillati; phylum Actinomycetota; class Actinomycetes; order Streptosporangiales; family Streptosporangiaceae; genus Microbispora; species Microbispora sp. NPDC049633. The sequence continues at coordinate 7,116 of NZ_JBFAOO010000013.1, read as the reverse complement.
ATCCACCCGTTCGACCACCCCGACGTGGTCGCCGGGCAGGGCACGGTCGGCCTGGAGATCCTGGAGCAGCTTCCCGGCACGGCCACGATCGTGCTGCCCATCGGCGGCGGCGGTCTCGCGGCCGGGGTCGCGCTCGCGGTGAAGTCCCAGCGCCCGGGCATCAAGGTGGTGGGCGTGCAGGCCGAGCGGGCCGCCGCCTACCCCGACTCGCTGGCCGCGGGCCGTCCGGTCATGGTCGAGCCCACGTCCACGATGGCCGACGGGATCGCGGTCGGGCGGCCGGGCGACCTGCCGTTCGAGCTGATCCACTACCTGGTCGACAGCGTCGTCACGGTGTCGGAGGAGTCGCTGTCGCGGGCCCTGCTGCTGTGCCTCGAACGCGCGAAGCTGCTGGTGGAGCCGGCGGGGGTGGCGGGGGTCGCGGCGCTGCTCGACCAGCCGCACGCGTTCGAGCCGCCGGTCGTCGTCGTGCTGTCGGGCGGCAACATCGATCCGCTGCTGCTGGCCAGGGTGCTGCGGCACGGTCTCGCGGCGGCGGGCCGCTATCTCGCCTTCCGCATCCGGCTGACCGACCGTCCGGGGGCGCTGGCCGCGCTGCTGGCCCGGCTCGCCGACCTCGGGGCCAACGTGCTCGACGTGGTGCACGAGCGGTTCGGCTCCCGGCTGCACCTGGAGGAGGCCGAGGTCCTGCTGCAGCTGGAGACCCGCGGCCCCGCGCACTGCGACGAGGTGCTGAGCGCGCTGCGGCGGGACGGCTACAAGCTGCTGTTCTCCTGATCGACCGGCCTCGGCCGATCAGGTGGCCGGGGCGGGACGCTTCGGCTGGAACAGCCAGGCGTCGAACAGTCCCTTGAGGTCCTTGCCCGAGACGCGCTCGGCCAGCGTGATGAACTCCTGGGTGGTGACGTTGCCGTACCTGTGGGCGTCGGTCCACGCCCTGATCAGCGGGAAGAACTTCTGGTCGCCGATCTCGCGGCGCAGCGCGTGCAGCGTCATGGCGCCGCGGTTGTAGACGGCGGCGCTGAACAGGTCGTCGGCGCGGGCCGCGCCCGGGGGATAGGCCCACATCGGGTCCGCCGCGTTCTCGTAGTAGCGCCGGAAGGCCGAATCGGCCGTGTACTGGCCGGTGTGCTCCGCCCACAGCCATTCGGCGTACGTCGCGAAGCCCTCGTTCAGCCACAGGTCCCGCCAGCGGCCGATGCTCAGGCTGTCGCCGAACCACTGGTGGGCGAGCTCGTGCGCGATGATCGCGGGCTCGGGCGAGAAGCCGCCGTAGATGGGCTTGGTCTGGTTCTCCAGCGCGTACCCCGCCGCGTAGTCGTCGATCACGCCGCCGGTGGAGGAGAAGGGGTACGGCCCGAAGACGCTCGACCAGTAGTCGGTGATCTTCCCGGTCTGCGTGAAGAGGGTGTCGAGCGAGCCGCGGAAGGAGTCGGCGACGGCCGCGTAGATCGGCAGGCCCTTCTCGCTCGTGCCGGTGCGGACCTGGAACTTGCCGGTCGTCATCGTGGCGAGATAGCTCGCCATCGGGTGCTTCTCCCGCCAGACGAAGGTCGTCCTGCCCGCCGCGGTCTGCGGCGTCCCGGCCATCTCGCCGTTGGCGATCGCGGTCAGCCCCTCGGGCACGGTGATCCGGAAGTCGTAGGTCGCCTTGTCGGCGGGGTGGTCGTTGGACGGGAACCAGGTCTTCGCGCCGTTCGGCTCGCACGTGACGAACGCGCCGTCCGGGGTGGCGATGAAGCCGTACCGGCCGAGGTTGGCGGAGTCGTGCATCGGTTCCGGCACGCCGGAGTAGTCGACCGTGACCGCGAACCCGTCGCCGTTCCGGATCCGCCGGGCCGGCTCGATCACGAGCTCGTCCTCGCTGCGGCTGAACGAGGCCGCCGCGCCCTCCACCGTCACGCGGCTCACGGTGAGCCCGTGCAGGTCCAGGTCGAACGACGTGAGGTCCTGCGCGGCCTTCGCCTCGATCGTGGCGCTGCCCGCGAGCTTCCTGGACGACGGGTCGTACGACAGGCGGAGGTCGTAGTGCCGGACGTCGTAGCCGCCGTTGCCGTCGCTGGGGAAGTCGGGGTCGCCGATGCCCGGGGCGCCCATGGTGCCCGTCGACGTGCCCACCCCCGCCGACGCGGGGGCGGCGGCCGCGGCCGGGGACGGCGCGACCGCGCCCTGGGACGGCGCGCAGGCCGTGGCGGTTCCGACGGCCACCGCACAGATCAGGGCGGTGATCGGCGTCCTGGTCGGCGTCCTGGTCGGCACTGAGAACGGAGGAAGACGATGCGTGGCCATATGTCTGGCAACTCTATGCGAGGAGGCGAGGTGGTCCGGGTACTGAGGCCGCGTGTTTTGCCTGCTCGCAGGGGTTGCGTCTGGGGGGCGGCCGTCTCAGGTCGCGCCTGGGAGCGGCCGTCTCAGGCGTCCACGACGACCGTCCGGGCGGCTTTGTCGTGCAGGGCCTGCTTCCTGCGGTCGAACAGGATCCAGGCGAGGTTCACCAGCCCGAGGCAGAACAACCAGCCCAGCACGATCTCCACAGCCTGCCGCACGGCGATCGGCCCGGGACCGGCGGGCTCCCCGGTCTCCCGCACCACGCGCATGCCGAACAGCCTCTTGCCCACCGTCTGGCCGTTCCAGAACGACTGGAGCAGCCAGTAGTAGAGGAACCCGATCAGCCCGACCAGAAGACCGTTGCCGACCGGAATCCGGGCCACCGCCCCCGTCGTGCCCTCGGACACGACCCGCCAGTTGTCCCAGGTGAGCGGCGAGGTGACGACGCCGATGAGCACGGCGTCCAGGATCCCGGCGAACAGGCGGCGCCAGCGGCCGGCGAGCCGCGGCGCCGTCAGCCCGAAGGGCGGGGGCGTCCAGGGAGTCCTCGGTTCCTCGTACGGGCTTCCCGGAGGCGGCGGTGTTCCCATGGCTGAATGGTCACCCCGCCGCCCTTCGGGCAAAGCCGGGCAGGCGCAAAGGGTGCGTCAGTGGGTGTCAGAGGGTGCCGCGGCGTGCCTGCTCGCGCTCGATGGCCTCGAAAAGCGCCTTGAAGTTGCCCTTGCCGAAGCCGAGGGACCCGTGCCGCTCGATGAGCTCGAAGAAGACGGTCGGGCGGTCCACCACCGGCTTGGTGAAGATCTGCAGAAGGTAGCCGTCCTCGTCGCGGTCCACGAGGACCCGGCGCTTCTTCAGCTCCTCGACCGGCACGCGGACCTCACCGATGCGGGCGCGCAGCTCCGGGTCGTCGTAGTAGGAGTCCGGCGTGTCGAGGAACTCGACCCCCGCCGCGCGCATGGCGTCCACGGTCGTGAGGATGTCGTTGGTGGCGAGCGCGATGTGCTGCACGCCCGGGCCGCCGTAGAACTCCAGGAACTCCTCGATCTGGGACTTCTTCTTGCCCTCGGCGGGCTCGTTCAGCGGGAACTTGACCTTGCGGGTGCCGTCCGCGACGACCTTGGACATCAGCGCCGAGTACTCGGTGGCGATGTCGTCGCCGATGAACTCGGCCATCTTGGTGAAGCCCATGACCTTCTCGTAGAACTCCACCCACTCCTCCATGCGCTCGACGTTGCCGACGCAGTGGTCGATCGCCTGGAAGAGCCGGCCGTTCTTCACCGCGGGCGGCGCGACGATGGGCTCGGCCGCGACGTATCCCGGCAGGTAGGCGCCGGCGTAGTTGGCGCGGTCGATCAGCGTGTGCCGGGTCTCGCCATAGGTCGCGATGGCCGCGACGACGACCTTGCCGTGCTCGTCCTCGACCACGTGGGGCTCCTCCAGCCCCCGGGCCCCGCTCTCCAGCGCGTGCCGGTAGGCCGTCTCCACGTCCGGCACGTCCAGCGCGAGGTCGATGACGCCGTCGCCGTGCTCGGCCACGTGCCGCGCGAGCGGCGTGCCCGCCCGCACGGCTCCGCGCAGCTCGAACCGGGCCGAGCCCGACGCGAGGACGTACGCCACCTCGTCGCGGCTGCCCGTCTCCGGCCCCCGGTAAGCCACCAGGCGCATCCCGAAGGCGGTCGAGTAGTAGTGGGCGGCCTGCTTCGCGTTGCCGACGGCGAAGACCACCGCGTCCATGCCGTGAACCGGAAAGACATCGTTCATGTGACAAGCGTCCGTTCGCATGGCCAATTTGTGCAACAGTGACTCAAACAGGTGGACAATGTGCTCAGTCTCCGCTTCGTACAAGGGGAAATCGTTATGACGATTGACCACCTCGACGCCCGTCTTGTCGCCCTGCTGGCCGCCGAGCCCAGGATCGGCGTGCTCGAGTGCTCCCGCAGGCTGAACGTCGCCAGGGGCACGGTGCAGGCCCGGCTCGACCGGATGGCCGCGAAGGGGGTCATCACCGGCTACGGCCCGGACATCGATCCGGCCGCGCTCGGCTTCGACGTGACGGCGTTCGTGACGTTGCACATCAGGCAGGTCGCGGGGCACGTGCCGGTGGCCGACCAGCTCGCGCTCATCCCCGAGGTCCTGGAGGTCCACACGATCACCGGTGGCGGGGACATGTTCTGCCGCGTGGTCGCCCGCAGCAACGCCGACCTCCAGCGCGTCATCGACCGCATCGTGGACGTGCAGGGGGTCGTACGGACCGAATCGGTGATCGCGCTCGACACGCCGGTGCCGTACCGGACCCTTCCGCTCGTCCGCGCGGCCGGGGGCTGACCGGGCGGTTATCCACAACGTCCTGCCGTGGGCCAGGCTTTTCCACAGACGTCGCGGGAAGTGCCGGACCATCGATGGCCATCGTTTACCGTGGTCCTATCCGCCCAGCTCAGGGGCACAAACGGGCGTAGCGGGGGTATCGGACTTATCGGGGGTCACAGCGTGGACAGCGCCGAGGAGGGCCCGATCGAGGAGGGCGCCGTGGAGCCACAGGCGTCACTCGGCGGCCCGAACGGGGGAGGCGGCGAGGGCGGCCGCGCGCCGGAGCCTCGCCGGCGAAGACGGCTGCCGCGCGTCCTGCTCGTGAGCCTGGCCACCGCGATCGCCGGGCTCGTCGTGTTCCTCGCCGTGGTGTGGGCGCTGACCCCCATCCCGGACAGCACCCAGGAACTGGCGACGGCCCAGGGCTCGGTGATCTACTACCGGGACGGCAGGACCGTGCTCGCCAACGAGGGCGTCAACCGCAAGAACGTGCCGCTCGCGCAGGTCCCGCAGGTCGTCAGAAGCGCGGTGATCGCGGCGGAGAACCGGACGTTCTACCAGGACCAGGGCGTCTCCGTGTCCGGTACGGCCCGCGCCGTCTGGTCGACGATCACCGGCCGCCAGCTCCAGGGCGGCTCGACCATCACCCAGCAGATGGTCCGCAACTACTACAGCGGCCTCGGTCAGGAACGCTCCATCGCGCGCAAGCTCAAAGAGGTCATGATCGCGCTGAAGGTGGATCGATCCAAGACGAAAGACTGGGTGCTGGAGCGCTACCTCAACACCATCTACTTCGGCCGGGGCGCGTACGGCGTCCAGGCCGCCGCGCGGGCCTACTTCGACAAGGACGTGCAGAACCTGACGGCGGCAGAGGGCGCCTACCTCGCCGCCGTGATCCAGCAGCCCACCCGTTTCGCCAATCCGGCCGGGGCCGCGCTCGACGCGGTGAAGGCCAGATGGGCGTCGGTGGTCCGGGGCATGCGCGAGATCGGCGCGATCAGCCGCGAGGAGGCCGGCGCGCTGGTGTTCCCCACGCTCGCCAAGCAGCGCGCCCCGCTGTCCCTCGGCGGCCAGAACGGCTACATGCTGGCGCAGGTGCGCGCCGAGCTGAACCGGCTCGGCTTCACCGACGAGGACATCAACCACGGCGGTCTGAAGGTCACCACGACGTTCGACAAGAAGCTGATGGCGCAGGCCCAGCAGGCGGTCAAGTCGGTCCTGCCGGACGACACCCCCAAGAAGGTCCGCACCGGCCTGGCGGCCGTCGATCCCGCGACCGGCGAGGTCGTCGCCTTCTACGGCGGGCGGTACGAGACCAACCAGTACGACAACGCCTTCTCCGCCAAGGTCCAGGCGGGCTCGACCTTCAAGCCCTACACGCTGGCCGCCGCGCTCGAAGCCGGCTACGGGCTCGACGCGCTCGTCTACGGCAACTCGCCCATCCGTATCGGCTCCACCGACATCCCCAACTCCGGCGGCAAGTCGTACGGCTCGGCGATCACGCTGCTCGAGGCGACGCAGTACTCGGTCAACACCGCCTTCGTGGACCTGGGCCAGCGGATCGGCATCGACAAGGTCGTCGCCGCGGCGCGGGCCGCCGGGATTCCCGCGGCGCAACTCGCCCCGCACCAGGGCGCCGCCACGCTGCCCCTCGGCGTGGCGTCGGTGAGCGCCGTGCAGCAGGCCTCCGGGTTCGCCACGTTCGCCGCCGGGGGAATCCATCACGAGCCGCACGTGATCCGGGCGGTCACCGACGGCACCGGACTCACCCGCAGGTTCGCCCCGCCCGGCACCCGGGCCTTCAGCGAGAACACCGCCGCCGACACGACGTACGCGCTGGAGCAGGTGGTGCGCAGCGGCACCGGCGGCGCCGCGGGGCTGTGGGACCGCCCGGTGGCGGGCAAGACCGGCACCACCGACGAGTCCGCCGCGGTCTGGTTCTCCGGCTACGTCCCCCAACTGGCCGTCGCGGTCGACATGTTCCGCGACGACAACAAACCGGTGACCGTTCCCGGCTACGGCGAGCTGTACGGCGGCACACTGCCCGCCGAGATCTGGAAGACCTTCATGAGCACCGCCATGGAGGGCAAGCCGGTCCGGGAGTTCCCCGACCCGGTCACATGGAATCCCTACAACTGGGACACCTACGGCATGGCCATGCCCCAGCCGAGCGGCGTTCCCACCGCCTACCCGTCCGGTGGTCCCTACCCGTCAGGTCCGCCCGGCGCCGACGGCCCGCATGGGCCGTACGGACCGGGGGGCGCGGGGGTGCCGGGCCAGGACGTGCCCGGCGCGACCACGGACGCGGAGGAGGAGCAGCAGGGCACGACCGGCCAGGACCGCGAGACCGGCCCGCGAGGCGGCGCGAACGGAGTCGACGGGATGACAGGCCCGGCCGGCGCGGCCCGTGCCCGCGACACGGGTGCCGCGGACGCCGCCCCCGGGGCGGGGAACGACAGATCCGACGCGGGCACCACGGGC
>NZ_JBFAOO010000012.1:0-78002 GCF_040675265.1 Microbispora sp. NPDC049633 | reverse complement strand
CCTCGCCGGCGCCCTGGCCGCCGGCGCGGACGGCGTCCCCGAGGCCGTCCTGGCCCGCCGGGCGGCCGACCCGGTCGCGTGGTGGGAGGCCTACGTCGAGCGCGTGGCGTATCCGGTGCTCGACGCCTTCTTCCGCCACGGCGTCGCGCTCGAAGCGCACGTGCAGAACGTGCTGGTCGGCTTCGACGCCGGCGGATGGCCCGTCGAGGCGGTCTTCCGCGACCTGGAGGGCACCAAGCTGGTCGCCGGCCGGCACGACCTGACCGGCCTGCCGGGCGCGGTGGCGGACCCCCTGTCGTACGACGCCGCGCGCGGCTGGAACCGGGTCGCCTACTGCCTGTTCGTCAACCACCTCGCGGAGGTCGCCGCCACTGTCGCCGCCACTGTCGCCGCCGCTGTCGCCGGGACGGCGGCAGACACGGCCGACGGCGTTCTGCGCGCGCTGTGGGCGGCCGCCCGGGCGGCTTTGAGCCGCTATGTGGAGGACCACGCCGCCGGCCCGGCCGACCCCCTGACGCGGCTGCTGGCCGGGGCTCCGCTGCCGGCCAAGGCCAACCTGGGCGTGCGCTGGGCGAGGGCGGCCGACCGGGCCGCCGGTTACGTGCCCGTCCCGAACCCGCTCGGCGTGGAGTGCGTGGCGGAAGGAGAGCGCCGATGAGCATCGAGGTTCCGGCGGGCGTGCGGAAGGTCGCCGAGTCACTGGACGACGTCCCCGCCTACGTCTACGACCTGGCCGGGCTCGCCCGTCACGCCGCCGGCGTACGGGCCGCCCTGGCGGGGACGGAGATCTGCTACGCCGTCAAGGCCAATCCCGACCCGGAGGTGCTGCGCGCGCTCGCGCCGCACGTGGACGGCTTCGAGGTCTCCTCCGGCGGCGAGTTCGCCCACGTCAGGGCGGTGCTGCCGGAGATCCCGCTGAGCTTCGGCGGGCCGGGGAAGACCGCCGCGGAGCTGGCCCTCGCCCCCTCGGCGTACCGCTGGCACGTCGAGAGCCCGGCCGAACTACGGCGGATGCGGGAACCGGCGGACGTGCTGCTGCGGGTCAACCTCGACGTCGACGTCACCGGCGCTACCCTCACCATGGGCGGCGGGGCCACACCGTTCGGCATGGACCCCGGCGGGATCGCCGAGTGCCTGGCCCTGCTCGGGTCCTCGCCGGTGCGGTTGCGCGGCCTCCACGCCCACCTCGCGAGCGGCCTGGCCGCGCCCGGCCTGCTCGCGCTCGCCGAGGCCGTCCTCGCGTACGGCAGGAGCCTCGGCCTGCGCGAGTTCAACCTGGGCGGCGGCATGGCCGTCTCCTACACCCGGCCCCGCGATCGGTTCGACTGGGCGGCGTACGGCGCGGGCCTGCGGAGGCTGGCGCTGCCGGGCGAGACGCTGCGGGTGGAGCCGGGACGTGCCCTGACGGCCTACTGCGGGTGGTACCTCACCACCGTGCTCAACGTGAAACGCGTCCACGGGGAGCGCTTCGCCGTCCTGTCCGGCGGCACGCATCACCTGCGGACTCCGGTGACGAAGGGACACGACCAGCCGTTCGCCGTGCTCCCGAGGGGCGGCGAGAGTGCGGACGGGACGGTGACCCTGGTGGGACAGCTGTGCACCCCCAAGGACGTCTTCGCCCGCCGCGTCACCGCCGCACTCGCCGTCGGCGACGTCGTCGCCTTCGCCATGGCCGGGGCGTACGCGTGGAACATCTCGCACCACGACTTCCTCATGCACCCGAAACCCGCGTTCCACTACCTGAGGTGAGGGGCTACCAGGTCAGCGTGAGCGTGCCGTCGAGGACCTCGGCGGAGTTGGCGAGGCGGGCCTGGTTGAGCGCCTTGACGACGTCGAGCCGGGCACGGTCGCGGTCGATGACCCGATTCTCGGCCTCGACGAAGACCGTGCGGCGTACGTCGGAGTAGCCCGTCTCGGCCCGGCATCGCGCGTCCGCGACCGCCGTGTCGATCTCGGCCCGCGTGCCACGTGGCTTGGGGGTGTGGCCGATCGAGTCGTCGTTGACGGTCACCGCCCAGCGCGGGTCTCCGAAGGCCTGGTCGGTGCTCCGGTAGTCGAAGCCCTCCGACCTCATGCAGTCGCTCCACTCGCGCTCGGCCGCCGCGATCCGCGGGTCGCTCAGGGCGAGGTCGGTCGCGCTGTCGACGAAGCGCGGAACCTCGTCGTCGTCGAACCTCTTGCCGGCATCGGCCGGGCCCACGCCCCGCGCTCCCCGGTTCAGCAGGGCGTCCGCCGCGGTCATGCACCCCCCGGGCGGCACCGTCCGTCCGTGAAACCGCCGGACCTTCCCTTCCAGCACGGAGAACTCTTGGTCCGTCACGGAGTACGACGGAATACCCGTCATCTCATCCGGATTTCGCCTCTCCCCCAGATATCCGGATTCGGCAGCCTGGTGGGGATCGAGCCATCGGAGGAGATCGACGTTGCGCAGATCGGTCACCGGCGCGACGGCGGGCAGCCGGAAATCGAGCCCCATATGGCGCATGCATTCCTCCATCAGCATGAACCGGGCTCGTATCACCTGAGCACGGTCCTCCGCGCCGAGGCTGTAGGCGTCCAGGGGAAGGGCGAGATCCGGAGGAACCGCCGACGACGCCGAACATCCGGTCACCGCCGCGACACAGGCCGCCGCCATCGCCATCCGCAAACCCGACATAGGGCATTCATAGCCGATCATGAACAGCCCGCGTCGGCGAAAGAGGTAATCACTCTCGCGGAAAAGTCCGATCCCGTCGCGAGACATTTGCTTCAGATACGTCACCTATGACCGATTCACCGAGCCGGTTTTCCTCTCCCCGGGAGGGCTTTCCTTCACCTTCTCGCCCCTACGGAGAATTTCCCTCCCACCATCCCGCTGCTACTTTCCGTGACAATTCGGAAACCTTCCGTACCATCGATGAGGAGCAGGAGAGGATGGCGATATGGCTCTCACCAAGCCGATCAAGCACGGCAGGCACGACCACCCGGTCCCGCAGAAGCAGGACGACCCCGCCCCCGACGATGTCGTCTCGGACGAGCACGAGCCCCCAGAGGCCGGGAAGCCCGAAGAGTCCCAAGAGCTCCCTGACGAGGTGCTGCACCTGTGCATGCAACTCAACGACGCTGGTTATCGGACGGAAATTCGTCTCGGGCAGGTCGTCGTGACGCCACCGGCGACCATGCAGCACGGCGACGTTCTCGACCGACTCACCGAACTTCTGTACCCCCTGAAGCTGGCCAACCGCTGGCGCTTCCACTATCACTGGGGGCTGCACATTCCACCGCTGCTCGATCATCGACTGCCCGACATGATCGTCGTACCACCCAAAGTCGAGAGCCTCGATCCGATGCGCGTGCACGGGCACAGCGTCCTGCTGGTCGTGGAGGTGTGCTCACCGGGCACGCACAAGGTCGACTGGCAGGAGAAAACGCTCGACTACGCGCGGGCGGGGGTGCCGCTCTACCTGATCGTGGACCCCGTGACGTCTCCGCGAAGGGTGACGCTGATGAGCGATCCCCTCTCCGACCTGAAGCCCCTCGACTATCACCGGCAGGCGTACCGTCAGATCGTCACCGCCGAAGAGGGCGAGGCCCTGGAGCTACCCTGGCCGTTCGGGATCAAGATCGAGACGAGCGCGCTCTTCGGTCAGGCGGTCACTCCTGAGGAACCCGCTGAATGAGCGTGGTGAGGCCGTCCGCGTCGAGGAGGTCCACGGGGCGGACGGTCTCGTTCGAGCGGACGTAGTGGAAGGCCGCCCCGACCTTCTCCAGCGGCACCCCGGCCAGCGAGGCCCAGGCCACCCGGTAGGCCGCGAGCTGCACCGACGCGGTCTCGGCGGCCCTGCCCTGCGGCCGCTCACCGGTCTTCCAGTCGATCACCACGTAGCCGTCGCCCTCGCGGAACACCGCGTCCATCCGGCCGCGCAGCAGGCGGTCACCGATCATGGTCTCGAACGGGACCTCCAGGTCGACCGGCTCACGCGCGGCCCACTCGCTCTCCTCGAACCGCTCCTGCAGCTCGGCGAGCTGGACCTCGGTCTCCGACAGCTCGTCGGCGGCGCCGGGCAGCTCCAGGTCGTCGATCAGGCGCTGCTGGCCCCAGCGCGACTCCAGCCAGCGGTGGAAGGTGGTGCCCCTGCGGGCCAGCGGCGCGGGCTTGCGCGGCACCGGCCGCCGCACCTGCCGCGCGAACGCCGCCGGATCCTGCGCCAGCGTGACCAGCGACGACACCGACAGCCGCGACGGCAGCTCCACGACCGCCCCGGCCCGCCGGCGGTTCGTCTCCCGCTCGCGCAGCAGCAGGTCGGTGTCGCGCGCCCAGGCCCGCATCCGCTCCGACTCCCAGTCCCGGACGAGCGCGTGGTCGTCGGCCGCCGGGGGCGGGGCGTCGCCCATCATCGCCTCCTCCACGAGGCGGGCGCCGTCGAGGATCGCGTCGCGTACGGTGACGGACGGCCACTCGGCCACCGGCGGCTCGGCGAGCAGGGGATTGTCCGGGCTCTCCGGATCCTCGGCCCAGCGGACGACGCGGGCGCCCGCCTCGCGGATCTCCCGGAGGAACTCCGACGGCTCCAGCGGGCGGGACGAGGTGCCCCAGCGGTAGCCGGAGGCGATCAGCAGGTAGTGCGCCCTCGTGACCGCGACGTACGCCAGCCGCCGCTCCTCCATCAGGTCGCGGTCGCGGCAGCGCTCCTCGAACGCGCCCAGCGCCTCCCGGTCCAGCCCGGCCAGCTCGGGCAGGTCCGCGCTGTCCCCCCGCAGCGGGTACGGCAGCTTGCGCGGGTTCTCCGTCCACCGGGAGTTGGTGACCGGGGTCGCGGGGAACATGCTGCCCTTGATCAGCCCGCCCTTCTGCGAGGTGAGCTGCGACAGGCCCGGCACCACCACGACCGGCCACTCCAGCCCCTTGGAGGCGTGCACGGTCATCAGCTTCACGGTGTTGCTGTCGCCGACCCGCCCGGCCTCCAGGCCGAACTCCTCGCTCTCGGCCGCCTTGAGGTACGCCAGGAACGCGCCGAGCGTCGGGTCCTCCGAGTCGCCGGCGAACCGGGAGGCGGCGTCGAGGAAGGCGTCGAGGTCGGCCCGGGCGGCCATCGGGCTGCCTCCCCTGGCGGCGACCTCCACATCCAGGCTGAGGCGGCGTTCGATCTCGCTGATCAGATCGGGCAGCGGCTGCCCCGCGTGCGCGCGCATCTGGCGCAGCTCCCGGGCGACGGCGGGCAGCCGCATCCGCGCCAGCGGGGAGAACCGCTCCAGCCAGTCGGGCCGGTCGGGCAGCTCGTCGAGCGCGTCGATCAGGCTGCCGCGCTCCTCGGCGAGGTCGGTGACCACCTGGTCGAGCGGGTCCTCCGGGCGCGGCCCGCCCCTGGCCGCCCTGATCTCCTTGTTGAGCTCGCGGGCCAGGTCGCCGAGCACCTTGAGGTCGGCCGGGCCGATCCGCCAGCGGGGCCCGGCGAGCAGCCGGACCAGCGCGTCCCCGGCGGTCGGGTCGTACAACGCGCGCAGGGTCGCCACGATGTCGGCCACCTCGGGCACGGTGAGCAGCCCGCCGAGCCCGACGACCTCCACCGGGACGCCCCGGGCCTCCAGGGCGCGCCGCAGCGCCGGGAACTGCGACCGTTTGCGGGCGAGGATCGCGACGTCCTGCGGCTGCAGGGCGGGGCCGCGCTTGGCCCGCTCGCCCTCGCCCCAGGGCAGGCCGTCCGGGGCGCCCTCGCCGTGGAGCATGCCCGCCAGCCCTTCGGCGATCCACTCGGCCTCGTCCTCGGCCGTCTCGTGGAAGGCGCACAGCACCCGCCCCCGGCCCACCCGGTTGCCGCCCGGCACCAGCACCGGCACCTCGCGGGCCTCATGGCGCAAAGGCGCCTGGATGCGGGCGGCGACGCCGAGCACGTGCTCGCCGTTGCGGAAGCTGACCGACAGCCGGCGCACCTGCGCCGGATCTCCGGACGCCGCCGGGAAGTCCCCGGGGAACCGTGAGAGGTTGCCCGCACTCGCGCCACGCCAGCCGTAGATCGACTGGCAGGGGTCGCCGACCGCCGTTACCGGGTGGCCCCCGCCGTACAGCGAACGCAGCAGCACGAGCTGGGCGTGGCTGGTGTCCTGATACTCGTCCAGCAGCACGACCGAGAACCGGGACCGCTCGGACGCGCCGACCTCCGGATGGCGGGACGCGATCCGCGCGGCCAGCGCCATCTGGTCGCCGTAGTCGATGACCTCCCGGCCGCGCTTGAGCCGTTCGTACGCCTCGACCATCGGCAGCAGCTGCTCCCGGACGGCCTGGGTCTCCACCGGCTTGCGCTGGTCCTTCACGATCCGCCCGGTGAGCGAGGCCAGGCGCTCACGCAGCCAGTCGCCGATCTCGCGTACGTCCGCCGGTACGCGCAGGTGCTCGGCCAGCTCTCCGGCCAGGTCCAGCACGGCGGCGGTGACGCTGGGCGGGGACAGGTCCACCCGGTCCATCGGCCCGTCGTACTGGCCGACCACCCGGGCCGCCATCTGCCAGGCGACGGCGGGCGTGACCAGCCGCATGGTGGGCTCGAGCCCCTCCCGCAGCGCGTGGTCGGTCACCAGCCGGGCGGCGTACGCGTGGTAGGTGGAGACCGTCGGCTCGGAGTCGAGCAGCTCGGGCTCGACCAGCCCGGCCGCCGCGAGCCCGGCCAGCCGCCGGCGCACCCGCTCGGCCAGCTCCGCGGCGGCCTTGCGGGTGAAGGTGAGGCCCAGGATCTGCTCGGGCCTGGCCAGGCCGTTGGCCACCAGCCAGACCACCCGCCCGGCCATGGTCTCGCTCTTGCCGGACCCCGCCCCCGCCACGACCACCATCGGCTCCAGCGGCGCCTCGATGACGGCCGCCTGCTCGGGGGTCGGCGGGAGGATCCCGAGCCGGCCGGCCAGCTCACCCGGCGTCAGCACACCTGTCCTCCGTTGTCGTTCACAGGGCAGGCGATTTTAGCGGCACAGGTGCGGCAGCCGTCGTTGACCGTGGCGACGAACACTCCTGCGGACATGCCGGTCGCGACCGTCTTGACCAGGTTCTCCGCCCAGTCGGGCTCGGAGTCGTCGGCGAGCGCCCGCTGCGCCTGCTCCCTGGCGTCCGTCCCCTGGCCCGCGGCCTTGCCCAGGTGCAGCAGGGACGCGCCGCCCGGCTGGACGAGGCCGTGCCGCTCGAACGCGCCGAGCGTCGTCGCGAGCTGGTACACCCCGAGCTGGGGATGCCGGTCGATCTCGGTGTCCTTGGGCCTGCCGCTGCCGGTCTTGATGTCGATGATCACGGCCCGGCCGGCCTCGTCCCGTTCGACGCGGTCCACCCGGCCGGTGATCTGGATGTCGTGCCCCGGCACCCGTACGGTGAACGCCTCCTCCACGGCGACCAGGTCGCGGGGTTTGTCCTTCTGCCAGCGGACGAACCTGTCGACCATCTGCTCGGCGACGCGGCGCTGCTTGCGGTTGAACCACAGCCCGCCGAAGTCGAACTGGTCCCAGATGTCGTCGAGCCGCTTGACGTAGTCGGTGCCGTCCTCGGTGGCCATCGCGGCGATCGCGTGGACGACCGTGCCGAGGCTCTGGGTGACGTTCGAGGACCCGGCCCCGACCGCGGTCTCCAGCATCCAGCGCAGCCCGCACTTGGTGAAGCTCTCCACCGACGACGGCGAGATCTGGACGACGTCGTCGGGCCAGCCGAGCGGCCGGTCGTCGGAGATCGGGGTCAGCGCGTACCACTCGCCGGGGTTGGCGCCGGGCACCCCGGCCTGGGCGAGCCTGGCGAGGTGCGCGGCGGCCTCGCGGCGCACCGCCTCCGGCCTGGTCGTGTCGCACACGGCGGCGCGCAGGTCCGCGACCAGCGCGGGCATGCTGAGCCACCGCGCCCGGTCGTCCACGGTCGCCTCCTCCACGCCGCCGGGCAGCAGCTCCGTGAGGAACCGGGAGGGCCGTTCGTCGGTGTCCTCACCGCCGACGGCGGTGACGACGAGTTTCCCGCGGGCGCGGGTGGCCGCCACGTAGAACAGCCGCCGCTCCTCCGCGAGGAGCTTGGACGCCAGCGCGGCCGTCGCGGCCTGGGTGGTGTCCAGCGCCGAGCCGCCCGCGAACTCCACCAGCGCCTCGGTGCCGAGGAGCGAGCCGCGCAGGCGCAGGTCGGGCCACAGGCCCTCCTGCACGCCCGCGACCACCACCACGTCCCACTCCAGGCCCTTGGACCGGTGCGCGGTCAGGATGCGTACGGCGTCGCCCTCGGGGGCGGACTCGGCCAGCGTGTCGCCGGCGATCTCCTGGGAGGTCAGGTCGTCGAGGAACACCTCGACCCCGGCCTTGGGCAGCCGGTCGGCGAAGCGGGCCACGTGGTCGAACAGCGCGACGACGGCGTCGAGGTCGCGGTCGGCCTGCGCTCCTCGCGCCCCGCCCGCGAGGCTGGTCTCCGTCCAGCGGTCCGCGAGCCCACTGGCCTGCCAGATCTCCCACAGCGTCTCCTCGGCGCCCCGGCCGTGCCGTACGGCTTCGCGGGCGGTGGCGATGAGCCGCGCGAGGCGTTCCGCCGGCGCCGCCACGTGCGGCTCGACACCGGTCAGCTCCCGGGCGTCGCGCAGCGCCGCGACCAGCAGCTCGTCCGACGAGCGCGGGATGAACGGCAGCGCCGGCTGGCCTTCCGCCTGATTCGCGGCCTCGGCGGCGACCGCCTCGTGCTCGGCGATCCGCAGGGCGCGGCGCAGCCGTCGTACGCCGATCATGTCGGTGCCGCCGAGCGGGCCGGTCAGCAGTTCCTCGGCGGTCGCCACGTCGAGCGCGGCCGGCGCGGCGGCGATCCGCAGCAAAGTGATCAGCGGCCGGACGCCGGGCTCCTGCACCAGCGGGAGCTCGTCGCCCGCGACCACCACGGGCACCCCGGCGGAGACCAGCGCCCGCCGCAGCAGCGGCACCTGCCGGACGGCGCTGCGCACCAGAACCGCCATCCGCGACCACGGCACCCCGTCGAGCAGGTGCGCCCGGCGCAGCGTGTCGGCCACCACCGCGGCCTCCTGGGTGGCGCTGTCGGCCAGCAGGACCTTCACCTCGCCCGGATCCGCGTCCTCGACCGGAATCAGGTCGCGGTGGCCGCCGGCCCTGTTCTCGTGACCCGGTACGGCCGGGAGGCGGTAGGCGACGCGGCGGGAGGCCTCCAGCAGGGCCGGGCCGCTGCGGCGGCACACGCGCAACGCGACCACCGGGGCCGGATCGCCCTGCGGCGTCCTGAACCGGTCGGGGAACCGCAGGATGCCCTGCACGTCGGCGCCGCGGAAGCCGTAGATGGACTGGTCGGGGTCGCCCACGGCGATCAGGTCGCGGCCGTCCCCCGCGAGCTGCCCGAGCAGGAACTCCTGCGCCGGGTCGGTGTCCTGGTACTCGTCGACCAGCACCAGGTCGTAGGCGTCCCGCTCGCGCCGCCGCACCTCGCCGTCGGTCAGCAGGCCGGCCGCCTCGCGGATCAGCTCCGAGTAGTCCAGGGCGGGCACCGGATCGAGGTCGAACCGGTCCTGGTAGCGGTAGGAGAACAGCCCGGCGGCCTCCCAGTCGGGCCTGCCGTGCTCGCGGCCCAGCCGCACCAGCGCGTCGCCGTACAGGCCGCGCTCGGCCGCCCGTGACAGGAAGTCGCGCAGCTCCTCGGCGAACCCGCGGGTCTTGAGCAGCTCCCGCATGTCCGGCGGCCAGTGCCGCGCGCCGTCCTCCAGTTCGCCGTGCAGCAGCCGCCGGATCTCCAGCAACTGCTCGGGACCGGTGAGCAGGCGCGGCGGCGGCTCACCGGCCAGCACCGCCTCCCGGCGCAGCAGCGCGTACGCGTAGCTGTGGAAGGTGAGGGCCAGCGGGGTCCTGGTGGTCCTGCGCATCCTGGCGGTGATCCGCTCGCGCAGCTCGCCGGCCGCCTTCCGGCTGAACGTGAGGACGAGCACGCGCTCGGGGTCCACGCCCCGGCGCTCGACCCGGTCGACGACGGTCTCCACGATCGTGGTGGTCTTGCCGGTCCCCGGCCCGGCGAGCACGAGCAGGGGCCCGCTCTCGTGCCCGACGACGGCCCGCTGATGCTCGTCAAGCACGGGAGCCGAACGCCGCCCCACCCCGCCACGCCGTACCAGACGGTAGTTCTGACCACTCACAACACAGCATTCCACCAGATCACTGGGGCAGATCGTGCCCGAATGCCCACTCCGCGTCCTGCTCGGGCGGATCAGCCGGCGGCCGCCGCCTCCCGTACGCCCGGTTCGCGGGCCTCGCGGAGCCGGTTCAGTACGCGGCCGGTCGGGGAGGCCGGATCGGCGGTGTACATGACGACCAGCAGATCGGGGTCCCCGGGCAGGGCCAGGGTCTCGTACGCGAAGTCCAGGTCGCCGAGCTCCGGGTGGCGCAGCAGCTTGACGCCGAAGGTCTTCTCGGCGACCGGGTGCTCCTCCCACAGCCGGGCGAAGTCGGGATCGGCGGACAGGTCGGCGACGAGCGAACCCAGCAGCGGGTCGTCTGGACGCCTCCCGGCGTACAGGCGCAGATAGGAGATGGTCTCGGCGGCCACGGCCGCCCAGTCGCGGTAGAGCGAGCGCGCCCGCGGCATCAGGAACGTCTGGCGGGCCATGTTGCGCTCGCCGGCGGGCATGTCCGAGAAACCGGTGATCGCGTCGGCGAGGGCGTTCCAGGCGAGCACGTCCATCCGGGGCCCGAGGACGAACGCCGGCACCGAGTCGGCCGCCTCCAGGAGCATCCGCACCCCGGGCCGGACGTGGCCGAGGGGAGCCCGCCGGTCGTCCGGCGGCCGGAGGAGGCGGCGCAGGTGCGCCCGCTCGGTGCCGTCCAGGCGCAGCACCCGCGCGACCGCGTCGAGCACCTCGTCGGAGACGTTGCGGACGCGCTCCTGCTCCAGGCGGATGTAGTACTCCACGCTCATGCCCGCGAGCAGCGCGACCTCCTCGCGCCGCAGCCCGCTGACACGCCGTCGCCCGTGAGCCGGGAGCCCGGCGTCCTCGGGCCGGATCCGGGCCCGGCGAGAGCGCAGGAACCGTCCCAGATCACCTTCCATGAGGGCCAAGCCTAGTACTGCCGTTACCAGTAAAAGGCGTGAGCTGGGTAGGCCCGGCCCGCCCCGGCACAGTGGCTCTCGTCGAACCGCGAACTCGAAGGAGTCACGATGAGCTACGAGAACCTGGCCGGACGCGTCGCCGTGGTCACCGGGGCCGCCAGCGGCATGGGAGAGGCGACGGCGCGGCTGCTGGCCGCCTCCGGAGCGAAGGTCGCGCTGCTCGCCCGCCGCGCCGACCGGCTGGAGGACCTGGCCCGGAAGATCGCCGCGGACGGCGGCACCGCGCTGGCCGTGACCGTGGACGTCACCCGGGACGACAGCGTGGCCGCCGCCGTGGACCGGATCCACGCCGAGTTCGGCCCCGCCGATCTGGTGGTGAACTCGGCGGGCGTGATGCTGCCCAACCCGATCGACGACGGCCGCGTCGACGAGTGGACGCGGATGCTCGACACGAACATCGCGGGCGTCCTGCGGATCACCAGGGCCTTCACCCCCGACCTGCTCGCGGCGGCGGTCGACGGCCGGACGGCCGACCTCGTCAACATCTCGTCGATCGGCGCCCACCTCGTCTTCCCCGGCTACGCCGTGTACGGGGCGACCAAGGCCGCTCTGACCCACCTGTCCGCGAACCTGCGCGCGGAGTTCGGTCCGCGCGGCGTACGGGTGACCAACATCGAGCCGGGCCTGACGGCGACGGAGCTGGGCGACCACGTCGACAGCCCGGAGCTCGGAGGGCAGCTGGCCGGGATGTACGAGGTCATCACGTCCCTGACCGCCGAGGAGATCGCCGACCTGATCGCGTACACGGTCAGCCGGGCCAGGCACGTCAACCTCCGTCAGATCGTCGTGCTGCCGACGAACCAGGCCTGAGGTCGCCGCGCCGGGCGTCCCCGTCTCAGCCACGCTCGAATGAGCGGCGTAACGGACACCCCGATCGAAGGAAATGACCAATTGTTCTCGACACGCGAGCGCCCCTGCCCCGCGAATCGCGAGGGCAGGGGCGCTCGTGTGAATCAGAAGTCGAACTCGCCGCTCTTCACGCCGGTCATCAAGGCGCTCCACTTTCTCGGTCTACCAACGTCCCAGACCAATGCGGAAGGAGTGCCGCCGGCCGACGGTCAGGCCCACAACGCCCAGGTCGGCCCGTAGGTGTTGTTCAGGTAGGAGCAGCTGTAGGAGGTCCACCATCCCCACTGGATGCCGAGGTTTCCGCCATTCAGGCAGTCGGAGTAGAGGTAGTAGACGTACCTGATGCTGTCGGCCTGCGCGGGTGCCGTCCCCACCGACAGTGTCAAGCCGGCGGCCAGCGCCGCGGTGACGGCCAGCGATCGAGCTTTGCCCATCGAATCTCCTCGGAATTCGTGACGGACATCTCAGAAATCATGACAGCGCCGCCCGCTTCCGACGAGCCCCGGAGTTTTCGCGGGCCCTTCGACGAAATGGTGAGCCTGCTACGGACCACCGGAAGGCCCGGGGATCGGTGAAACATTCACGTGTAGGACGCCGATCCAATACGACGAGCGCCCGGGCCGGTCGTGGTTGAAGAAAGCACACCCGCTAGGAGGAAACCGTATCCGGGGTGCGCGGCCGGGTGACTCGGGCCCGGACGAGGCCGATGAGCGAGGGTCCGCCCCGCAAGCACCACAGGGCGATGACGGGATCACAGATGGCACAGCCGAAGGACGAGTCATGGGCGAAGGGAATGATCGGGCTGCCCTTGAGGTGATGCAGGATGTCCCATCCGGTGTGCAGCAGCCAGGCGATCCCGATGAACGTCCACGACTCCAGGCCGCGGTAGGCGCAGTACGCGACGAGGGCGGTGAAGGGGAACTCCCAGCCGCCGAGGCCCCCGCCGCTGAGGTAGGCGGCTCCCGCTCCGGCCACCATGATGGCGTTGAAGCGACGGCGGTGCGGTTCGGGGATCAACGACATCAGCACGGCGTAGGCGAGGCCGATCAGGATCGGCATGACGAGACTCATGATCGTGCGGCTCTCTCGAATGGCTGTCGTGATGGCGCGAGCGGACAGCCGGCACCGCGGATGGTGACGGCGGACCCGCCTCGGAAAGCCAACCAGTCAGTCGGAGCGTCTTCCCAGAGGTATTGGCGCCAGATGCCGACGGGATATCGCCAGGCGTCGGGGCACCCCCGGAGTGGTCCGCCTACGCGGAAGGACGCGCCTTGTCGGCTACGCCCCCGAGGGGGATGTCGCGCAGGCTCAGCAACAGGAGGAAGGCGCAACCGCCCACGAGCGCGATGTCGGCGACATTGCCGACGAACAGGCCGCCGTAGTCGATGAAGTCCACGACATGGCCCCGGGCGAAGGCGGGCGGGCGGAAGAGGCGGTCGAGCAGATGGGATGTGGCGCCCCCGAGCAGCGCACCCAGCACGACGGTCCAGGCCGGCGACCCCAGCCGCCGCCCGACGTGCAGGATGCCGGCGACCGCGGCGGCCGCCGTCAGGGTGAACACCCACGTCACACCCTCGCCGATCGAGAAGGCGGCGCCAGGGTTCAGCAACAGCCGCAACCGGATCAGCTGCGGGATCACCGTGATGCTCTCACCGTTCGAAAGCGCGGAGATTGCCCAGAACTTGGAGACCTGGTCCAGGAGAAGGACCACCGCGGCCAGGACGAGCATCCGCCCATATGGCCGCATACCTGGTCTCATCTCCTGCGAACCTCGTCCGTCCGACACCCCTACCCCTCAATCCGCGACGTTCTCGGCCTCGCTCAGGACGTGAAGACGTGGTCGATGACGCGCGCGGTGGCCTTGCCGTTGTCGTGCGGCGCGTAGGTCCGCACGAATGCCGCGTAGCGATCGGCCAGCTTGGCGGTCACCGCGTCGATGTTCCGCAGGGTCTCGACGACCTCGGGCGAGGTCTCCAGGCGCGGCCCCGGACGCTGGGACTCCAGGTCGAGGTACAGCCCGCGGGACGAGCGGTACTTGCCCAGGTCCGGCGTGAACAGCACGACCGGCCGTCCGGTCGCCACGAAGTCGAACATCACCGACGAGTAGTCGGTGACGAGAACGTCGGCGATCAGCAGCAGGTCGGCGGTGTCGGGGTAGGTCGTCACGTCGATCGCGAACCCGTCGTGCGCGTTGACGTGCGGGAAGGCCTGCATCATGTGGCCGCGCACCAGCACGACGTGGTCGGCGCCGAGCGCCCGCTTCGCGTCGGTCAGGTCGAGCTTGACCACGGCGTTCCTGCGGTCGTAGTCGCGGTAGGTCGGCGCGTACAGGACGACCCGCTTGCCCTCGGGGATGCCGATCCGGCGCCTGATCTCCGCGGCCAGCGCGTCACGGTCACCGCAGACGAGCAGGTCGTTGCGCGGGTAGCCCGACTCCAGGATCTCACCCTCGTAGCCGAAGGCCTTGCGCAGCACGCCCGACGCCCACGGGCTCTGCGACAGAAGCACGTCCCAGCCGCGCACCTCCACGGCCTGGCGGTGCCACACCGGAGGCCGGGGCTCGCGCTTCATGTGGGCCTGGTCGCGGCCGATGTGCTTGACCGGCGTGCCGTGCCAGGTCTGCAGGCACACCTGGTCCTCGCGGGTTCGGAACCACTGCGGCAGGAAGCCGTTGGAGACGACATAGCGGGCGCGGGCCAGCGCCTCGTAGTGCTCCCGGCTGCCCTCGCGGACGACCGTGGGCGTCACGCCGTCGCCGAGGCCGAGCTCGCGCGAGCCCGGCGGCACGAACGCGCCGTCCCTGACGACCCAGATGTGCTCGCTCTCGTCGCCGCGCCGCACCCGCTCCTCGTAGATGGCGCGCGGATTGTCCGAGTACGCGCGGCCGTCGAAGGAGACGTAGACGGTGGCCTCCCGCAGCGGCCGGGCCCGCTCGGCGGGGTAGAAGGTGCGGCTGAGCGCCCACACGCCCGCCGCGCTCCGCTCGTCACCCGGCCGGTCCTCGGCCGCCAGCAGCACCGGCACGTCGTAACGGGTGGCGACGAACCGGTAGACCCGGCCGCCGATGGTCCGCGGGCTCTCGTCCAGGGCGTCGAGACCGGCGTGGTCGAACCGGGCGGGCACCATGGCGGGCCCGTACCTGCCGGGCGGGGCCAGGGAGATGTTCCAGCTGCCCTCGGCCAGCGGCACGGCCGACCCGAAGCGGGGCATCGCGCCAGGCGACAGCCGCACGGTGAACCGCTCGCCGTCGCGCTCGACCGGCACGCGGATCGTGAGCCCGCCCCGGTGCCGCAGCACGAGCTCGCGCGGGCCCTGATCGGGGTCGGGATAGCGGCCGGTGAGCGTGATCGACTCCTCGTGCCACTCGGCCGCGGTGATGACGGGCAGGATCTTGTGACCGGAGATGACGACCCGGTCGCGCCGGTCGCCCTGCACCGTGACCTCGCGCTCACCCACGAGGAGACGGGTCTCCTCCGCGCCCTCCAGCATCACGGCCGCGGCCGGATCGCCCTTGGGCTCGACCCACAGCCGCCGGGACTCCGCGTTGAGCAGGGTGCCGACCGCGAGCGACAGCGAGAAGCGGCTGCCGCCCTCGACCGGGGTGAAGTCGGCCGACATGCGGTGTCCGCCGACGCGGGCCTTGCCCTTGGTTATGGGCCGGCCCGGCAGGAAGCCGGTGAGCTCGACGCTGTCGCCGTTCAGCCGCACACCGGTCAGCTGGGCGCGGGTCGGCTGGTAGACCACCTGCAGCGCCTTGTCGGAGGTCCACACGGGCCGCACCCACCAGCGCGGGCGCACCTGCAGCCCGGCCGGGCGCTCGGTGCGGCCGATCACGGGACCGCGCAGCACGCCCTTGGCGCGGGCGGCGCGGCTCCAGATCACGATCTCGGCCCGCCAGGTGGTGGTGTCCTGGACGATGTGGCGGCGGCGCAGCACCCGCTTCGTGCCGCGCACCAGGGCCCGCACTCCGGCACGCCAGCGCAGGGCGAAGGGGTGGACTTCGGCCGTGAAGCCCGCCCAGTCGTAGTTGCACCCGGGCTCACGGGCCGCGTGGGTGGCCTCCGGGCGGTAGGTCCTGCGGGTCCTCATCCGGACCCGGGGCAGCCACCGGGGGCCGTGCAGCACGACCGTGGCGCGGTTGAAGCGGCCGCTGCGGACCGACAGGCCCGCGATGTAGGCGTGCCCGGTCACCCGCAGGCGGTTGCCCGCCCAGGTGATGTCGTCGATCTGCGTGACCGGCACGAGGTCGGCGGCCCGCAGGCGCAGCAGCGAGGGGTCGGCGACCTCGACCGGCAGGTCGGCGTACCACCGCAGGCCCCGCCGGACCCGGCGGGAGGGCTCGGCCGCCGCGGCGGCGAGCTTGCTCAGCGCGTCGCTCTCGGCGAGCTCGCCCGGGTCCTGGGTCTCGATCAGATGGCAGGCCACCCGGCGCCCGACCGGAAGCTCGCGCTTGACCTTCGGGTCGACCTCCGCGAGGTACGGCCGGAGCACGTCGATGGCCTGACGGCGGCGGGCGGGCCCGCGCTTGGCCGCGGCGTCGAGGCGCAGACCGAGGGGACCGGCGATCGCCTCACGGTCGACCTCCCGTCGCTGCGCGGGGCTGAGCCCCTCCGCTCGTACGAGCGCGACAAGCGCGTCTATCGGCTCGCCCCGGTCGTAAAGCTCCTGGACAGCCCGCAGTCGCTCGGCGACGGCATCGCTCGTGGGTGCGGGTGTCATACGGGAGGCACCACCCTTCGCCAGACCTGTGTTCAGAAAATGGTAATGCCCTCTGAACACTGCCGGACCTGACTCGGGCAAGCCTGTGGATTTCCTGTGAATCACCGGGTGACACCCCTGTGGCACCGGGTGACGAGCGGCACTACGCGGGGACGGAGAGGGTCGTCCGACCGATCACGGTGCGGCTTGTCATGCCACCGGTCAGGGCCGCGGGACGGCTACGGTGACGACCACGACGGTCAGGCGCGGCCGTCCCAGCGCGCCGCGCGCATGTCGGCCCTGGCGCCGCGGACCGGGGTGCCTTCGTCGCGCCAGCGGGCCAGGCACTCGGCCTCCAGACCGGCGGCGGGGGTGCCGTCGGCGTGGATCACCCGCCACCACGGCACGGCTCCGCCCCACAACGACATGACACGGCCGACCTGCCGAGGGCCGCCCTCACCGAGATACTCGGCGACGTCCCCGTACGACATCACCTTGCCGCGCGGGATCCGCTCGACCAGGTCGAGCACCCGCTCCGCGTACGGCGGCGGCTGGCCGCGGCCGTCTCTCAAGCGCTCCACTCGGTGGGCCCGGCCGCGATGATCTCTTCGAGCTTGCCGAACTCGTACGTCGACGATCCGTTGATCTGCTCGACGACGCCGTTCCTGATGCCGTACGCCTCGCCGTCCTCGCCCAGGAGCCGGGCGCCCATGAGGTCGGTGAGGCGGGCCAGCTGGGCGACCTGCCAGTCCGATCCCGGCTGGCCGAAGAGCCGGCCCGACCAGGTCGCGACCGGGTGCACGGAGTCGCCGTGGCGCGCGACGATCTCGCCCGCCTCGTGCGACCCGCGCAGCTCGAATCCGGCCTGCGCCGAAACGCTCGCGAGTTCGGCGTAGGCGAGCGGTGCATCACGCTCTACGCGCAGCTCGTACCCCATGAGCCGCGACCTTAGCGAAACTTGACCCGGCCGTGTCACCGGAAACAGCAACATCGGGAGTACCGCGTCCGAAATGCTGCGAAACGGCTGCCAACATGTGATCACCGGCGGCATCCGGTCATCGGCGCAGCAGCGCGAGCGCGCCGAGGCAGAAACCGCCTATTCCAAGCAGAACGGCGATGCCGTAGATCCAGAGCCTAGCCGGATCCGGCCCCGGGCGCGCGGGGCCCTGCGATACAGGGCCCTTGCCGAAGTGCGCGTCGTCCTGGACCGCCGAGGCGGGACCGTATCCGGTCAGCTCTCCGGCCTTCCGCAGGGCCGCCGCCGCGTCCACTACGCCGAATCCGATTTTGTCGTCATAACCCGCGGCCGGGTGGGGCCGGGATGTCGAGGTCAGCGCGCGCGACACCAATTGCGGCGGCAAATCCGGATATTTAGCCTTTATCAGTGCAATAGTTCCCGCGACGATCGCGCTGGCCACTCCGGTCCCCGACACGGTCCCGTGGCGGCCGCCGGCGAGAGCGGCCGGCACCCGGTCTCCCGGCGCGGCGACCAGGACCGAGAGGTTGTCGCTGCTGCCCGCGGTCTTGGCGCCCCGGCGGTCGGCGGCGGCGACGCCGATGACCCCGGGGTAGCCCGCGGGAAAGCCCCAGTAGGAGGTGCCGTTCTGCCGGGCGTAGGGCGACCGGCCCGCGTCCCCCGCGGCCGCAACGAGCACGACGCCCCTGGCCAGCGCGAAGGAGACGGCGTCCCGCTCCGCGCGGTCCACGGCGTACACGGGGACGGGCAGGCAGATGACCTTGGCTCCCCGCCCGATCGCGTAGCGGATGCCGCGCGCGATCGGGCTGTCCTGCGACTCCCCCGCCGCGCCCTCGGGATCGACGGAGCCGCCCTGCGGCCGCCGGGCCACCACGGGCAGGGACAGCACCCGCGCCTCCGGCGCGACTCCGGAGATCCCCCCGCCGCGCCCGCTCCCGGCGATCACGGAGGCCATCGCGGTCGCGTCGTCGCCCGACTGCGCCGTCTCGTCGCCGAACGTCGTGCCCGTCATGTCCGGCCCGCGCTCGACCCGGCCGCCCAGCTCGGGCACGCCGGTGTCGGGCTGCCCTGCGCCGAGCAGGGCGACGGTCACGCCCGCGCCCTTGCTGACCTTCCACGCGGCGGCGGCGCCGACGGCGTCGAGCGCCCATGTCGCGTCCTCGCCGCCCGGCGCCGCCGCCCAGGCCGCCGGGCCGGCCCCCAGCAGGACGGCCGTCAGCGCCGCGCAGGCGGAGGCCGGCCTCAGCACACGTTCCCCTGAGTGCAGCGGGGAACGTCTGGGGGCTCTCCGAGGGCGCGCGCGATGCGCCCGGCCACGGTCTCGGCCGCGGGCCACATCTCGCTGTTCACCTGTTCCTCCAAGGGGACGGAGGCACGAGTCCTGCCGTCGGTGTACCCCGCCGTGGAGAAGACGATGTACGGCCCCGCGCCCACCCATCCGGTGCGCTGGCGCTGGGCCGCGCCGAAGATGTCGGTGACCGTGCCGGGGAAGGCCACCGGCCGTACGCCCACCCGGTCGTCCACGGGCAGTTCGCCGGCCGCGTCGGTGCGGGCCTGCTCGCTCGGCAGCACGGCGACGCCCACGGTGACGGCGAACGTCGAGGTCTGGTCGACGTAGGTGGCGCGCAGCATGGTCTGGCAGCCGTACTTGCGCAGCACCGACGCCACCGGCGAGTCGGCCGCGGCCCCGCACGCCGCCTCGGGGGCGATGCCGACCCGATGCGCGTACTGCTGCGCGCGGCCGAGCGCCGTGTAGGGAAGCTCCTCGGGGAAGACCATCCCGGCGGGCCACGCGCGCCATCGCCGGGCCACGTCCTCGGCCACGTAGCGGGCGCGCTCGGCGTCGGTGAGCGGCCGGGACCTGTTCTCCTGGATCAGCCCGACCGATCCCAGCAGCACGTTCACCGCCGCAACGGCGAGCACGACGCCCATGATCGTGAGATAGAGCGAGCGGAAGCGGACGCCGCGCTCGAGTTCGGCCCGTTCCCTGGCCGCCAGTGCGGCGGCGGCGCGCCCTCTGGACGCCGTCCAGGGCCGCGCTCGGGCGCGGCGGGCGGACGCGCCGAGCGGCAGTGCCCGCGGGCCCGCCCGCCGGAGACCGGACGGCGTCCGTGCCGTCTTCGGGGTGCGGGACTGCTCGGGCGGCATACCTCGATGCTACGTCGGCAGGCCCGTCGGCCAAGGAGCCGGCGGCAGCGCGTCGTCCTCCTCCCGCTGCCGTCTGCGCGCCCGCCGCGTGAGCACGAGCAGGACGGCCACACCCGCGCCGGAGCCGGTGAAGGCGCCGAGCGCGATGCCGCCGTAGAGGAGGATCGCGCCGGTGTCGCGCTGGACGACCATGATCGGGTCATGCTCCTCGGCGGCGGAGCGGACGGGACGCGAGGGACTCTGCACACCAGCCCCCGACGCCGTGGCGCTGTGGCGGGCGAGGGTGGCCGCGACGCTCAGCGCCCGGTACGCGTTGACCACCCCGAATCCGGTGCCGGTGTTGTACGGCCCCCGGCGGGCCGGCGACGACGTGAGCGCCTGCGCGACGAGGGCGGGCGACATGCGGGGGTAGCGCGACTTGATCAGCGCGGCGACGCCGGAGACGAGCGCGGTCGCCTGGGAGGTCCCCCGGCCGACCCAGTACTCGTCGCCCGGCCCGGCCCCGAGGACGTCGACGCCCGGGGCGGCCACCATGACCGAGGAGTTGCGGTTGGAGAACGAGGCCCGCCGCAGCGTGGACGTGACGGCGGCCACCGAGATCACACCGGGGATCGAGGCGGGGTAGGAGTACGGCGCGGTCCGCTTGCCGGCGCCGTCGTTGCCCGCCGCCGCGACGAGGACGACGCCCTTGGAGATCGCGTAGCGGATCGCCGTGCGCTCGTCCTTCGTCGGCATGTCCTTCGACAGCGACAGGTTGATGACCTTCGCGCCGTGGTCCACGGCGTACCGGATGCCCTTGGCGACCACGGCCTCGTACCGCGTGTCGGAGTTGAACGTGCGGAACCCTGGCTCCTCGTCCTCCAAAATCACGCGTACGGACAGCACCTTGGCCTCCGGCGCGATGCCGATGATGCCGTCGGCGCCGCCCGGGCCGTGCCCGTGCCCGGCGATGAGCGAGGCCATGTACGTGCCGTGCAGGCGCACCGGCTGCACCCCGCGCGGGTTCGCCCCGACGGTGAAGTCCCTTCCGGTGACGACCGACCCGGCGAGGTCGCGGTGGTCGGGATCGACGCCGGAGTCCAGGACCGCGACGGTGACGCCCCTGCCCCTGGTCAGCCGCCAGGCGTCGTCGACGTCGAGGGTGCGCAGCACGTCCTGCTGGCTGAGCCGTACGTCGTCGGCCCCGGCCGGGCCGGGGGCGAGGAACGCGCCGGCGGGCAGGGCGAGCAGCGCCGCGGCCGACGCGGCCAGGGCCTTGCGCCGCAGCGCGGTCAGCATCGCCACTCCTTGGCGGTGCAGTCCGGGGACGCCGGGGCCGTGAGGATGTCGCCGACCTTCTCGGCCAGATCCTCGGTGAACGAGAACATGGTGTCCCGCTGCTCCCCGAGCGCACGTGCCGGACGCCCGTCGACCTGCCCCGCCGTCGTCATGACGAGGTACGGCCCGGCCGCCCGCAGGGTCAGCGCCTGGCGTCCGCCCGCCGTGAAGCGGTCGGTCACCGTGCCGGGGAACGCGAGGGCGCGCAGCCCGGGGGCGGCCGACCCGTCGCTCGGGAAGATGGGGATGGCCGAGCGCGCCCCGAGCGCGTCGGGGAAGGCCGCCACGCCGATCGTCACCACGATGCCCTGCAGGGCGTCGAGGTAGGTGGCCCGCAGGATCGCCCGGCAGCCGGCCGCTCTCATCTGGTCGGCGATGGCCGCGTCGACGGCGCCGCGGCAGTCGGTGCGCGAGGAGATGCCCACCCGCCGCGCCA
The DNA here is from genome assembly GCF_040675265.1 of Microbispora sp. NPDC049633. Taxonomy (NCBI): domain Bacteria; kingdom Bacillati; phylum Actinomycetota; class Actinomycetes; order Streptosporangiales; family Streptosporangiaceae; genus Microbispora; species Microbispora sp. NPDC049633. The sequence continues at coordinate 56,504 of NZ_JBFAOO010000012.1, read as the reverse complement.
GCTCACGCCCGCCCTGCTCGCTCGTGTAGACCAGCGTGGCGGGGAAGATCCGGCCGGCCGGCCAGCGCTCCCATCGCAGCGCCGTCTCGGCCGCCTGAGCCTCGCGCAGCTCGGCGGCGCTCGGTCCTCTGGTCAGTTCGGCGACAGCGGCGCTGGCCGCGATTCCGCCGACGATCGCGAGGACGAGGGTGATCGCGGAGGCCACGGCCACGGCCGGCCAGGTCCGCGTCTCGCCCACTGCGCCTCCGTTCCCGTCGTGGCCTCCCTCCTTCAGTGACCTTAACGCGACCTACCGACCGGCATCCCCACAAATGTCATGGAAAGTACTTGACGCTTCGGAAAGTAGAAAGTACTTTCCATGATGGAAAGAGAAGCGAGAGGAGCCCCCCATGAACCCCGAGGAAGCGGCTCAGAGCCTGGCGGCGATCCGGCAGACCCAGGCGAAGGCCGTCAGATCCCAGCCCTGGTTCCCGGCCTGGTACGCCGTCGGGGTCGGGCTGTTCGTGACCGGCGTGCAGTTCGTCACCGAGCCGGGCACCCCCGTTCCGGTGACGGTGATCACGGGTGTCCTGCTGTGCGCCGGCATGGGCGCACTGATCGCCGTATTCATCCGGACGCGCACGATGACGACCCACCGCAGTCTCATGCGCGCGGACGCCCTCGCGGTCTTCGCCGTCTGGCTCTTCGTGAGCATCGGGATCTGCCTGGCCGTCGCCTTCCGCCTGAGCGCGGCCGAGGTGGCCTACGCCCGCACCTACGGCGGCCTCGCCATGACGGGGTTCCAGCTCGTCACCGGGCCCTTCGTCGGGCGCTGGGTCTCCGCGCTGCTCGCCCGCGGGATCGAGAGCCGCTGATGGAGCTCGATCCGGTCATCCACGCGCCGACCCGGCTGCAGATCGTCTCGCTGCTCGCGGCGGCCGAGGAGGCGGAGTTCGGGTTCGTCCGCGACACCGTCGGCGTCAGCGACTCCGTCCTGTCCAAGCATGGCAGCGCGCTGGAGACCGCCGGGTACGTCACCGTACGCAAGGGCTACGTGGGCAAGCGGCCCAAGACGTGGTTCAAGCTCACGGAAGAGGGACGGGCGGCCTTCACCGCGTACGTCGAGAACCTGCAGCGCCTCGTCGCGCCCAGCGGCCTCACGGTCGTGCCGGACAGGCACGAATAGCACGAAGACGGCGCGTCACGACGACGGCCGCCGCCTCGGGCAGAGGCGGCGGCCGTCGTCGGTTCGCGTCAGTAGGTCGGCAGGCTGGGGTCGACCGTCTTGATCCAGCTCAGCACGCCGCCGCCCACGTGGACGGCGTCGGAGAAGCCGGCGTTCTTGAGGACCGCGAGGACCTCGGCCGAGCGGGCGCCCGACTTGCAGTGCAGCACGATCTTCTTGTCCTGCGGCAGCGTCTCCAGGGCCGAGCCGTTGAGGAACTCGCCCTTGGGGATCAGCACGGCGCCGGGGATGTTGACGATCTCGTACTCGTTCGGCTCGCGGACGTCGATGAGCATGATCTCCTCGCCCCGCTCGCGCATCGCCACGAGCTCGGCCGCGGTGATCGTGCTGCCGGCGGCGGCCTGCTGCGCCTCGTCCGAGAGCGTGCCGCAGAACGCCTCGTAGTCGATCAGCTCGGTGATCGACGGGTTCTTGCCGCACAGCGGGCACTCGGGGTCCTTGCGGACCTTGACGTCCCGGTACTTCATCTCGAGGGCGTCGTAGATCATCAGGCGGCCGACGAGCGGCTCGCCGACGCCGGTGATGACCTTGATGGCCTCGTTCACCTGGATGGAGCCGATCGACGCGCACAGCACGCCGAGGACGCCGCCCTCGGCGCAGCTCGGGACCATGCCGGGCGGCGGGGGCTCGGGGTAGAGGCAGCGGTAGCAGGGACCGTGCTCGGCCCAGAAGACGCTGGCCTGCCCGTCGAACCGGTAGATGGACCCCCACACGTACGGCTTGCCCAGCAGCACCGCCGCGTCGTTGACCATGTAGCGGGTGGCGAAGTTGTCCGTGCCGTCCACGATGAGGTCGTAGCCGGAGAAGATGTCCATCACGTTGTCGGTCGTGAGAGCGACGTTGTGAATGATGACGTTGACCAGCGGGTTGATCTCACGCACGCTCGCGGCGGCGGACTCGGCCTTCAGGCGCCCCACGTCCGACTGCCCGTGGATCACCTGGCGCTGCAGGTTCGACTCGTCCACGACGTCGAAGTCGACGATGCCGAGCGTCCCGACCCCGGCCGCGGCCAGGTACAGCAGCGCGGGAGAGCCCAGGCCGCCCGCGCCCACACACAGCACCTTGGCGTTCTTCAGGCGCTTCTGACCCGCCATGCCGACGTCGGGGATGATCAGGTGGCGCGAGTAGCGGCGCACCTCGTCGACCGTCAGCTCTGCTGCCGGCTCTACCAGCGGTGGCAACGACACAGTTCCACTCCCGTTTTCGTGCCAATGTCGCGCTCGGCTCCATGGGCCCATCACAAGCTCTTCTCACAACTTAACCGGGGTGGCCCCGCATTCCCCAATCAGGCTGTTCGGCGCAGAGATTCCCTGGTGTAGGCCAGCAGGCGCCGTGCCTCCCGGGCCACGAGCTCGGGATACTCCATCTGCGCCACGTGACCGGCGTGCGGAAGTGTGACCAGGCGCACGTCGTGGAAGACCCGTCCGGCCCGGTGCGCCATGCGGGCGTGGACCAGCCGGTCGCGCAGGCCGTACACGACGAGGGTGGGCGCGGAGACCCGCTCGGCCTGCCGCCAGAGGTTGTCCGGGCCCAGGCGGAAGTACTCCCGCACGATCGCGCGGGCGCAGCCCACCATGGCCGCCCCCGCGTGCGGCAGCCCGTCGCGGCGGCGCAGTTCCTCGACCGCCTCGCGCAGCCGCTCCGGGTGGACCCGCCCGACGTCGGCGTAGCACATGCTGAGTGTCGCGTGGATGCGCCGCTCCGGCGGCAGCGCGCTGAGCCAGCGGGCGGCCAGCTCGCCCAGGCGCGGGGCGGCCGACATCGCGATCCTGGCCGGGCCGTACCTCGGCAGCAGGTCGGGCAGTGCCGGCGAGACCAGCGTCAGCGACCTGACGAGGTCGGGCCGTGTGGCCGCGACCCGGACCGAGACCGCGCCGCCCATGGAATTGCCGAGAAGGTGGACGGGCCCCTCCCCCAGGGCCTCCACCAGACGGACCACCGCTCCGGCATGGGCGGGAACCGAGTAGTCGCCGTCCGCCGGCTCCGGGGAGTGCCCCGCCCCGGGCAGGTCGACGGCGACCCCCCGCACGTCGTCGGCGAGCTCGCCCATGAGGTCGGTCCAATTGGTCGCCGAGCCCGCCAGGCCGTGCACGTATACGGCGGTCTCCGGCGGCCCTTCCGGGGTCGTCCGCACGTGGATGCGCGCGTCCCCCAGATCGATGAGCCGGCCGGGCCACGGTGGAATCGGCTCGACACCCACGCGTCCTCCCCTGTTCGCCTCGCGTTCTCGACCATAACCCCGCCCGTACGCCACCTCGGCGGGCACTCCCGCTACCCCGGGGGCACGGGATCGATCATCCGGGTTCGCCCCGATCGGCGAGAGCGACATAGGGCCAATATCACCCCTATTCGGACATTTCGAAATGCGGATAGGAATCACAATTCGGACCAATGCGATGCTACCGGTGCCAACGATGCCAATAAAGAGATAAGTGAATGGCAAAAGCCGCTGATCGCCGTTTGTCGCTCGGACGGTGAGGAAAACAAGACAATGCAGGGATGATCCACCAAGGATCATCAGTAAGGGCATTTTCCGAGCGACTTGGAAAACGCCGGAGTGTCGGGGCAACAATCCTTCAAGGAGGACATGAAATGCCCAAGTTCAACAACCTGGCCGGGATCCTCGCGATCAGCGCCGCGCTCACCGGCGGTGCCGTAACCCTGGGTACCGCTGTCGCCGCCACCAGCGCGAACGCCGCCACCGTGATGGGCGGCTACGTGGGCGGGGGTGGCTACTACCCCTACGCGAACTACAACCGCAACCGGAACGGGCAGCGGCAGAAGAACAAGGCCCTGAACGGCAACAAGAACAAGAACAAGAACAAGACGAAGCAGTGGCAGCACGAGCGGCAGAACCAGGGACAGCACCAGTTCCTGCTGCGTGACTTCACTCTCGTTCTCACGCCGTTCCAGAAGACGGACACCGACGCGCGGGCGCTTCCGTACAACTGGCAGTACGGCAACACGCAGTCGTACCCGTACACCCGTACGAACAGCTACAGCGACCAGTTCAACAACCCGCGTCAGGCCCAGGACACCGTGGACCAGCCGAAGACGAACACGGCCACCGAGGTCAACCCGCGCATCAAGAAGAAGGACATCGACGCGGACATCGACGTGGACGTGGAGAAGGAGAAGAAGTTCGAGAAGAAGGGCATGGACCAGCCGGAGATCGTGCCCTGACGGAATCCGCACGAGCGGCCTCGGTGAACGTCCCGGCCACGGCGGGTGACGTGGAAACCGACGGCCACCCGTACTCGTGACCCGCGGTCTCGTCTGAGCCGCGACCCGCGAGCGACGCACGGCACACGCGCGTGACGGAGCGGCGGACACCGCCCTGCGGGACGGGCGGCGACCGGATGACCGTGAGACACGGCGCCGGCGCCACCCGTCCGCCGCTCCGTCCGCGGTCCAACGAGCAGTTGAGAGAGCAGAGCACCGGCGGCGTGTTCGAGGAGAGGGCCGCCGGTGCCGGGCCAACGCATCGCGCCGCGTCACATACGACGGCGCCGAACCCACTACCACCCGCCCTGGTCCCCTCACCGGACCGGGCCGGGGTCGCGATATTCAGAGGAGAAACACCCAAATGTCCGCGTTGAAGAACATCGCCGGGCTTCTCGCCCTCGGCACCGCGCTGAGCGGCGCAGCCATCGCGCTCGGCGGCGCCACCGCCGGCACGGCGAGCGCAACGACCGTCATGGGCGGGTACGTTCCCGCTCCGTCCGGCGGCGTCCGCTACGTCCGGCCGAGCTACAACCGCAACTACAACACCAACCGGCAGGCCCAGGGGCAGAAGGGCCGTAACAAGAACAAGAACAAGAACAAGAACAAGAACCACGAGTGGCAGCACGCTCGTCAGTCGGAGAACCAGAGCCAGTTCCTCCTGCGTGACTTCACGCTGGTTCTGACGCCGTTCCAGAAGTCGTCGAACGGCTCCGCCGCGGTTCCGTGGAACTCCCAGTGGTCGCAGAACTCCACGATTCCTTACACCAACACCAGCGACTACAACCAGCTGCACAACCGGCCCTGGCAGGACCAGTCCTCGCAGACCGAGCCTCGCACGAACACGGCCACTCAGCTCAACCCGCAGGCCAAGACCAAGGATGTCGACATCGACGTCGACGCCGACATCAAGAAGAAGGAGGAGAAGAAGGAGCCGAAGCCTATCGTCACGACGACGCCGATGCCCTGATCCGGGTCCTACCGCGCCGCCGACTGACCGGCTGCGATGAGAACCGGGCCGCGGGCTCGGGAATCGATTGACGGGCGCCCGTGCTCACCGCGTCCGTGGACCAGTGTCCACGGGTCCGCGGGGAGCACGGGCGCTCCGCGCTGCCCGCAATCCCCGTCCCCCACCACCCTCCCGACCGCGCGGCGCCCCTGCGGGGCGGACTACAGACACGTTCCTCCGACCACCCGATCCGGCCGCGCGGCGTCCGCGCGCCGGCTTCAGACACGTGCCCGGCGGACCACAACCCGGGGCCAGGCCGCCTCGCGGCTCTCTCCGATCGGCACGGCGCTCGCCGGATGCGGCCGCCCCGCCTCCGCTCCGCCCCCGGCCCGGGCCCGCCTTTCACCCGTCCACCGCGCGGCTTCACGCCCGTCGTACGTACGCCCGGCGTCGGCCGGCTCTACGAGCCGCCCCGGTTGTGTCCCCGCTCCCCCGCGCCCGCTTTTCCGCCGGGACGTCCGCACGCGTCCGGCGTTCACCTCGCCCGGCACGCCGTCCGTCTCTGCCACCGCCAACTCGGGACGAAAATCGGACATTCTGGGACAAGTCGCCCTTTATTATTCTAAGTCCCGCCATAAAGTGCTAATAGCTGATCAAAAGCCGCATAGGTGCGTTTGTCGGCCTCGCCCCTCGGACATCAACGTATCGCAGGAACCCGGCCCACGGGGGCCATAGAGATATTTCTCTCGAATCTCCAGCGAGAAATATCGAAGGATGCGGGGAATTCCAATTCTTTCAAGGGGGACAGCAATGCCCAAGTTCAAGAACGTTCTCGCCGGCCTCGCACTCGGCACCGCGATCGCCGGTGGTGCGATCGCCATGAGCGCCACAGCCGCGAGCGCCGGCTGCGGAGACGGCTTCTTCGGTCTCGGCGGCATGCCGCCCCAGAACAACAACTTCGTTCCCATCGGCCTGAACAACAACAACAATTGCGGCAACGGGTTCAACAACAACTGCGACAACAACAACTTCTGCAACAACAACCAGAACAACAACTTCTGGAACAACCAGAGCTTCTGGAACCAGAGCGCGTTCTGCGACAACCTCGACAGCGACTCCAACTTCGCCATCGTCGGCCCCTGCGCCACGATCGCCTTCAGCGACAAGACCAACCGCGAGAGCAACTGGTTCAACAACGGCTGGTTCCAGAACAACAACTGGTTCAACAACAACCAGAACAACTGCTGGAACAACAACAACAACAACTTCTGCAACTGAGAAAGGCGGGGCCGGCATCGGCCCGCGAGACGACCGCGCCGCTCGGAATCCTGACAGGTGCAGCGATGACGGAACCGGCCGGCCACACCGTCCTCCACCGCCTCGACAGGAGAACGGCGCCCTGAGGCGCAGTCACGTTCCCGCGGCGTCGCAAGCTCCGTGAGCACTCCACGCTCCGGGAACGGCCGTTCGATCAAGCAGAGACAAGGGCTCCGGCGAGACTCTCGCCGGAGCCCTGACTTTTTCCCGTACCGCTTTCCGTTCGGCGTTCCCGTACGGCGGACACGGGCACGGCAGCCGAGGCGACGAACTCGCATGCCGGGTTCCGGCAGCGAGGCGCCAGGACGCCTCTCCCGGCCCGGCCGAGTGGGCCGGAGCAGTGCCGGTGGCACGGGCCCGACGACGCTCCACAACGCCACACCCGCTCCGGTCGCCGCCTCCGCGTCGCTCTCCCCGCCGAGCTCCGACGTGCGAGCGGCCCATCCACAAATCGGTCAATCAAGACATTTCTCTTTCAATGCCTCTATGTCAGTCCATAAGACTCTAACTAGTGATCAAAAGCCTCAGATACTCGTTTGTCCTGCCAGCGCGCTGGAAATCATGACAGCACAGGAAGTTAGGGCCCAATTGGGGGCCCGAAGGACATTTCTTACAACCATGAGGAATGGCCTAAACAAATTCAGGGATACTGAATCCTGTCAAGGGGGACACGCATGTCCAAGCTCCACAAGATCATCGCTGGTCTCACGCTCAGCTCCGCCGCCGTCGGCGGCGCGCTCGCCCTGGGCGCCGGCGCCGCCGGCGCCGCGACCAGGACCGGCGATGTCGACCGTCCCATCGTCCGAGACGGCCTGGCCAACGGCGTCGACGACAGCACGGGCGGCATCGCCCAGGGCAACCGGGGCATCGGCGAGCGCGGTGATCGGGAGAACGTCTTCCCTGTCTTCTTCAACCCGAACAACAACAACATCGATCGCAACGACCGCAACCTGAACCAGAACCAGAACGACAACAGCAACTGGTGGAACAACCAGAGCTTCTGGAACCAGGGGGCGTTCGCCGACCGGCGTGACGACTTCTCCGGTTTCGGGCTCGTCGCCAAGGACGTCGCGATCGGCTTCCAGGACAAGACGAACAAGGACAACACCTGGTTCAACAACGCCTGGTGGCAGAACAACAACTGGTGGAACTGCAACGACAACAACTGGTGGAACAACAACAACAACGACCGCGTGAACTGAGAAGGCAGGTCCAGCGGCTCCTGCGAGACGATCACGCCGTTCCTATGAGGTGACGGATCCGGAGAACCTCCCACGAGGTCTCCGACCCCGGCACACGGACTGGCGCCGTTGAATGCAGAGACACGTTCCTCGACCGGCCGGCCGCTCGCTCACCGAGCGACGGCAGCCTGAACGGGGACGGCCGTCAATCCTCCTACAGTGACAACCAAGGGCTCCGGCGGGAAGGTTCCGCCGGAGCCCTGCTCTTTTTCCCTGGCCGCCGTCACCGCCGCCACAGGCTTCCCTCCGCGCTTTTCCCCGCCCCGCGATCGCAGCCGCTCCCGGACCTTCCCGGCCAGCCCCACCGCATCGCGACGCGGAAAGCCTGCACCCCGGCCGCCGGACGTCAGATCGCGGCCGCACCAGAGGGGCAAATCGTACCTATCACTACATAAGGCGCATTATCCATCGAATCAAGCCTATACGCAGCTAATCATTAACTAAAAGCAGCAGGCGTCAGTTTGTCGGGCCGCCCGGCAGGAAATCACCACTAGCGTCGGAAGCAAGGCTCGATAAGAGCCACGAAGGAATTTCCGTCCACAGCAGGCGGATGGGAAATGCCGACAGACGCAGGGCAATTCGAAATCGAATCCTGTCAGGGAGGAATCATAATGCCCAACCTCAAGAAGATTTTCGCAGGGCTCGCGCTCAGCACCGCCGTCGTCGGCGGGGCCGTCGCCATGGGTGCCACGGCCGCCAGCGCCGACGACAACCCCTTCTTCTTCAAGAAGAACGACAGCCCCATCGTCAAGGACGGCGCGGCCAACGGCGTCGACGACAGCACGGGCGGCATCGCCCAGGACAACAAGAAGGGGAACGACTTCCCGAACGCGTTCTTCCCGAACAACAACAACAACAACAACCGGGAGCGCAACGACCGCAACCACAACATCAACGACCGCAACCAGAACAACTGGTGGGACACCAACAACTGGTGGGGCCAGAACCTCTACAAGGACGACAAGGCTGAGCACGACGCCTTCGGCCTCGTCGCCAAGGACGTCGCCTTCGGCTTCCAGGAGAAGGACGACCGGGCCTTCAACTGGCTCAACAACAACTGGTGGGCCGACCAGAACTGGTGGGACCACAACAACAACGACTGGTGGAACCGCAACGACCGCGAGCACATCAACAACGGCAACAACGCCAACAAGAACAACGTCTGATCCGCGAGGCCTGACGCCTCGCGCGACACCGCGCCGTCCGGTCGGATGACAGAGGCCAGTGGGCGGGGCCCACGAGGTCCTCTCCGCCACCGGCTGGGGACGACACGCAGATGAGTGCAGCCAGGCGTTTCCGGCGCATCCGCGCACCAAGCGACAGGAGGCCCGGAAACGCCGTCCACCGGATGGCATGAGACAAGGGCTCCGGCGAGATCCTCGCCGGAGCCCTGACCTTTGCGCGCCCGGTCCCGCCCCGCCATCACCTCACCAGGCGGGTGAACCGGCTCGCACCGTCCCGCTCCACAACCCGCCGCGCCAGTCCCGAACCAGCGGCACAGCAGGGACGAAGTGCACGAGAACCGGAGATTGGGAACACCGCGCCGCGGACCGGGAACCCGCCCTACCCCGCATCCCGCCGGAACGCGTCAGACATGACCGTCGATCAGGTCAGCGATCACTCAACGCGAGGCGTCGCAGCACAACGCCGGCCCAAATCCCCTACGGTCGAGTTTGCCGGCAGGCCACATCGGCAATTAAGACGCCACGGGCGATAGTCGGACATACGGGACATCGCTCGGACATTTCCGACAGACCCTGGAAATGTCGCACTCGGGCACTCCATCCTTCGAGGAGGACCTCAATGCCCAAATTCCGGAACGTCATCACCGGTCTGGCGGTCAGCACGGTAATGGCCGGCGGCGCGCTCGCCCTGAGCGCCACCACCGCTCACGCGGCCGCCTCTGGCACCCCGACCCTCAGCAGCAACTGGGGCCACGGTGACCACTACGGACGTCGCGGTCGCGGCTGCCGTAACGCGGCCGTCAACCGCAACGACTTCCGCGTCTTCAAGCTCAAGTACGAGAAGGAGAAGAAGGTCAACCGCAAGAACGTGGCCTTCGCATCCGGTGACGCCGTCATCGAAATCGACGGCGACGACGACGACTGACACTGACGGGTGACACCCACACGTACGGGGCCGCCGGCGCGAAGCCGCGGTGTCCGGGCTCGCCCTGATCACGCCTCCGCCACCTCCGTGGCGATCGGGCGGCGGTGAACGGGCGGCCGAGAGCTCGCGGCCCTGTACGGATCGCCCACTTCCGTACCGTGAAGAAAGCCCCGGCGGACCAGTCCGCCGGGGCTCCTCGAACAGTTCGCAACAGCTGACAAGGACGGCCGATTCACGCGGACCGGCGGGTCTTCCGCTTCTTGGGCGCCTTCTCCTCCTCGTCCGCGCCGTCCGACGCGGCCTTCCTGGCTGCGCTCCCGGAGGAGGCCGCGGCCTTGGCCTTGGCGGCCCTGCCGGGCGCCTTGGCCTCCGTGGCGCCCTGACGCTCCCGCTTGGCCGCCTCGACACTGGCCCGCAGCGCGGCCATGAGGTCGACGGCGGGACCGGCCTCCGCGGGAACCTCGGGGGCGACGAGCTCCTTGCCGGCCACCTTGGCCTCGATGACCTCCTGCAGCGCCTCCCGGTAGGCGTCCTTGTACTCGGTGGGATCGAAGTCCGCGACCATGGTCTCGATCAGGGACTCGGCCATCTTCAGCTCCTGGGGACGTACGTCGACGTCCTCCTCCAGGAACCCGAAGTCGGCCTCGCGGATCTCGTCGGGCCAGAGCATGGTCTCCAGCACGAAGACGCCGTCACGCACGCGGAGGGCGGCCAGCGACTCGCGCTGCCGCAGGGCGATCTTCACGACCGCCACTTGTCCGGATCGCTCCAGCGCGTCCCGCAGCAGCACGTACGGCTTGGCGCCCTGCCCGTCCGGCTCCAGGTAGTAGGACTTCGCGAAGTAGATGGGGTCGATCTGCTCCGCGGGGGTGAACTGCAGCACGTCGATCCTGCGGGAGGTGGTCAGCGGCAGGTCGGAGAAGTCCTCGTCGGTCAGCACGACCATCTCGCCGGTCGCGAGCTCGTACCCCTTGGCGATGTCGGAGTACGGCACCTCTTCCCCGTCGACCGAGCAGACCCGCTTGTACTTGATCCGCCCGCCGTCCTCCCGGTGCACCTGGTGGAACGCCACGTCCTTCTGTTCGGTCGCCGAATACAGCTTCACCGGGATGGTGACCAGACCGAACGAGATCGCGCCTTTCCAGATGCTGCGCATAGCCACATTCTCGTCTCTGTGTTCGAACAACGCTATGGTGGGATTCAAGGGAGTTACCTGATGGGCAGGTACCCACTATGGCGGTGCCGTATCCGATCGAGCCGATGCTTGCCATCCCAGGAGAAATCCCCCTCGACCCCGAGGCGTACGCGCTGGAGGTGAAGTGGGACGGCATCCGCGCACTCGCGTACGTCGACGGCGGCGTGCGGGTGACGGGGCGGCACGGCGCCGACTTCACCTCCCGGTATCCCGAGATCTCGGCCGCCATGGCGCCGCTCGCCGGCCGCAGGGCGGTCGTCGACGGCGAGGTGGTGGCCTTCGACCCCGAGGGCCGGCCCAGCTTCGCCCGGCTGCAGAGGCGCATGCACATCACCGACCCCGCCGGAGCCGACCTGCTCGGCCGGCTGCCGGTCTCCTACCTGCCCTTCGACCTGCTCCATCTCGACGGGCACACGCTGCTCGACCTCCCGTACCGGGACCGCCGCGCGCTGCTCGACTCGCTCGGCCTGGGCGCCCCACCGTGCTTCCCCTGTGAACCGGCCGTGCTGGAGGCCACCAGGCGGCAGGGGCTGGAGGGCGTGGTCGCCAAGCGCCTCGACTCGCCGTACCGGCCGGGACGCAGGGCGGACTGGTGGATCAAGGTCAAGAACCTGCGCACCGCCGAGGTGGTCGTCGGCGGCTGGCGGCCCGGCAAGGGCCGCCGAGCGGGCGGCGTCGGCTCGCTCCTGCTCGGCGTGTACGCCGGGACCTCCCCGGTCGAGTTCCGCTTCGCCGGCCACGTGGGCACCGGGTTCACCGACGCGACGCTCGGCGACCTGCTCCGGCTGATTGAGCCGCTCGAGATCGGGCAGAGCCCCTTCTCGGACGGGCTGCCGAGGGAGATCTCCAGGAACGCCCGATGGGTCCGGCCGGAAGTGGTCGGCGAGGTGGCGTTCACCATGTGGACGCGCGACGGGCGGCTGCGCAACCCCGTGTGGCGGGGCGTGCGCGCCGACAAGGTCCCCGCGGACGTGCGGCGGGAGGAGCAGGAATGAGCGAGAAGGTGCGGGTGAAGGTCGAGGGCCGCCTGCTGGCCCTGACCAATCTGGACAAGGTCCTCTATCCCGACGCCGCGTTCACAAAGGCCGAAGTGATCGACTACTACACCCGGATCGCGCCGGTCCTGCTGCCGCACCTGAAGGGGCGCCCGCTCACGGTCAAGCGTTACCCGAACGGCGTCGAGGGCCAGTTCTTCTTCGAGAAGAACGCCCCGGAGCACACGCCCGACTGGGTCCGTACGGTGGCCCTTCCCGCGCCGGGCAGCACCAAGAACCGCGAGGAGATCGACTTCGCGGTCGTGGAGGACCTGCCGACCCTGGTCTACTACGCCAACCTGGCCGCCCTGGAGATCCACGTGCCGATGTGGCGGGTGGCCAAGGACGGCGAGCCCCAGCCGCCCGACACCCTCGTCTTCGACCTCGACCCGGGCGCCCCTGCCACCGTCGTCGACTGCTGCCGCGTCGCCGTCCTGCTGCGGCGGGCCCTGGCGGACGACGGCCTGGACGGCTTTCCCAAGACCAGCGGGCAGAAGGGCATGCAGCTCTATGTCCCCTGGGACCGGGGACCGGGGACGTCCGAGTACGCCAAGGCGCTCGCCCGGCGGATGCAGGCGGAGCACCCGTTCGTGACCAGCGTGATGGCGAAGAAGGAGCGGCCGGGCAAGGTCTTCATCGACTGGAGCCAGAACAACCCGGCCAAGACGACCGTCGCGCCCTATTCGCTGCGCGCCGCCGGGCGGCCGACCGCGTCCACTCCCCTGCGGTGGGAGGAGGTCGAGGACTGCGACAGCCCGGACCAGTTGGTGTTCACCGCTCCTGAGGTGCTGGAGCGGGTGGCGGAGCACGGTGACCTGTTCGTACCCCTCACCGCTTAGCCCTGCCGCTTAGTTCCGCCGCCGCCCTGGTCGTAGTGTTGGACCTGTCGCAGCCGACCTTCGAACGGAAGGACACGCAGATGCCCGAGATGGACCCCCTCGACGAGACGGTCGAGGAGATCTCGATCGAGGCGCCGGAGGCCGACGCTGTCGAGCAGCACCAGCTCGTCAAGGTCCCCGACGACCGGCGCTGGCCCGAGCGCGTTCCGTTCGACGCCGACCCGGCCGACGTGGTCGAGCAGGAGCGCACGGTCGACCTCGACGACGACGACTATCGTTGACCCGAGTTACCCACGCGTAGGATGAGGCCCCGGGGCGGGAGCCCCCGATGCGCATCTTCCAAGGAGACTGCCGTGACCGCTACCCCGGACGCCAAGCCCCGGGGCACCCGGCTACCCCGGATGGCCCGCCGCCGCCAGTTGCTGAGCGCGGCACAGGAAGTGTTCGTGGAGAACGGCTACCACGCGGCGGCGATGGACGAGATCGCCGAGCGGGCCGGTGTGAGCAAGCCGGTGCTCTACCAGCACTTCCCGGGCAAGCTGGAGCTGTATCTGGCGCTGCTGGACCTGCATGTCGACGACATGGTGACCCGGATCCGGCAGGCTCTCGAGTCCACCAGTGACAACAAACAGCGGGTGCAGGCCGCCATCGGCGCCTTCTTCGACTTCGTCTCCAGCCAGGGCGAGGCGTTCCGGCTCGTCTTCGAATCCGACCTGCGCAACGTCGCGCCCGTACGGCAGCGGATGGAGCGTTCGCTGCACGAGAGCGCCGAGGCGATCAGCCAGGTCATCCAGGAGGACACCGGCTGTTCCAGTGACGAGGCGCACCTGCTCGGCGTCGGCCTGGTGGGCATGGCCGAGGTGAGCGCGCGCTACTGGCTGAGCAGCCACGGCTCGATCCCGAAGGAGGCGGCGACCCAGCTGATGGCGCGCCTGGCCTGGCGTGGCATCAGCGGTTTCCCGCGCACCGGCTGACCGGAATCCTGTTCGCTTCACGCGATCACAGGGCTCACCGCTCCCCGAGGGGACGACGATGGGTAGGGACCAGCCCTCGCGAAAGGGGAGCCCGATGGAAATCAAGATCGGTGTGCAGTCGGTGCACCGTGAGCTCGTCGTGGAGACCGACCTGTCGGCCGAGGAGATCGAGGAGGAACTCCGCAACGCGCTCGCCTCGGAGAAGGGCGTCTTCACGCTCACCGACACCAAGGGCCGCCGCGTGGTCGTCCCCGTGGCCTCGCTCGGGTTCGTCGAGATCGGCGAGGACGAGACGCGCCCCGTCGGCTTCGGCGGGACCCTCTAGCCCACCGCGACAGCCAACCGACAGCTCTCCGAGGCCGTCACCGGCCGGCGGCGGCGCGCGCCCACCACGCGCGCCGTCCCGGCGGCTGGCCGTGAGGTCCGATGCGGGCTCCGTCGATCGGCTGTCCGGGAATCGCCGCGGGCTCAGGTGCGTCCGTAACCGCATCCGCGGGGACGGCGGGTCAGATCCGCGCGATGGGGATCCCGCCTCCCGCTGATCGTCGGACAGCCCGCGCTTCCTCTCCGCAAAATCGCACGCGGAGTCCAGGTGTTCGGCCCACATCTCGTCAAGGAACTGCCGTAGCGGCGCGAGGCCCTCATGCTCGCACCGTACATCCGTTTGGCACGTGCGCGACCCATGAACGCCGGACCGGCCGCCGCGCGGGGCCGCCTGCCGTACCTCCCGGCCCCCGCAGTCCCAGGAGTCTCGCCAGGTCAGCGGACCGGCCGGCGCACGGCATCGGCGCCCGCGACAACCGCGGAACCCGTGAAGACTACGGGCCCGGTGTGAGGCCGAGGGCCGCCATCCGCTTGCCGTGCTCCTCGGTCAGCCTGGCGAACATCCGCCCGACCTCCGCCAGGTCCTCACCGTTCTCGCCCACCAGCAGGGCGGCGAGCTGCGGCCGGGCCGCGGCGAGCCGCTGCCCCTGGCTCAGCGCCTCGCCGACCATGCGGCGCGCCCACAGCGCCAGGCGGCCGCACAGCCGCGGGTCGGCGTCCAGCGCGGCGCGCACCCGCTCCACCGCGAACTCCCCACGGCTCTCGTCGGTCAGCACCTCGTCCACCAGGGCGCTGATCGAGGGAGCGGTGTGGCGCGCCGCCTCACGGTAGAAGTCCCCCGCGATCCCCACACCGACGTACGCCTTGATCAGCGCCTCGTGCCAGTCCTTCGGCCGGGTCTGGGCGTGCCAGGCGTCGATGGCCTCCACGAAGGGGGCCATCGCCTCCTCCGGATCGACGCCGAGCGAGGCCAGCCGGTCACGTAGTACACGGAAGTGCCCGTACTCGGTGGCGGCCACGTCCCCGAGGGCGGCCCTGTCGTTCAGCGTCGGAGCCAGCAGCGCGGCGTCCTCGGCCAGCCGGAGGAAGGCGGTGAGCTCGGCGTACGCGAGGACACCGAGCAGGTCCACGGTCCCGGGAGAGGAATCACTCATGGGTGCAGCGTACGGCTCCCCGGCTCCTCGATCGGAGGGGCGCCCGGGCCCCCGGACCCCCGCGACACAGCAAGAGCTTTTAGCGAGAAGTCGCAGAAATCGGTTCCGTGTTGTGGTATCGAGTAGACTGCTTCGTGGAAGTGCGACCGCACTGTGCCGCTCACTGTGTCGATCCGGGGCCATCCCCCGGACCCCCAGGAACCACTAAATGCCGCGGTCGCTGATCACGACGAGGGCGCGACTGTCCGCGAGGACCCGGACCGGGGAAGATCTGTCGGCCGGATGTCCCGGAAGGCCGCCCTTCGCACTGATTGAGGCAGGCCACGCTGACAACGACGTTCCGAGACCTGGGAGTCATCCCGGAGATCGCTGATGCACTCGAGACCGAGGGCATCACTTCACCATTCCCGATTCAGGAGATGGCGCTCCCGCTGGCGCTGGCCGGCCAGGACGTCATCGGACAGGCGCGCACCGGCACGGGCAAGACCTATGCCTTCGGCGTCGCCATGCTGCAGCTCGTCGGCAAGCCGAGGAAGAACCGCAAGAAGCCACGCGGTCTGGTCCTCGTCCCGACCCGCGAGCTGGCCCTCCAGGTGACCGAGGACCTGGTCCTCGCCGCCGGCAAGCTGGGGTCGCGCATCCTCACCGTGTACGGCGGGCGCGCGTACGAGCCGCAGATCGAGGCGCTCAAGAACGGCGTCGACGTGATCGTCGGCACGCCGGGGCGGCTGCTCGACCTGGTCAAGCAGAAGCACCTCGACCTCGGCCAGATCACCATGCTCGTGCTGGACGAGGCCGACCGCATGCTCGACCTCGGCTTCCTGCCGGACATCGAGCGGATCATCAAGCTCGTGCCCGAGGAGCGGCAGACCATGCTGTTCTCCGCGACCATGCCCGGCGAGATCGTCAACCTCTCCCGCCGCTACCTCACCCAGCCCACCCGGGTCCGGGCGGAGAGCGGCACGGCCGAGGCCGAGACGACCACGCTGACCACGCAGCACGTGTACCGCACGCACCGCATGGACAAGATCGAGATTCTGGCCCGCCTGATGCAGAGCAGGGGCGCCGGGCTCACGATGGTGTTCTGCGAGACCAAGCGGGCCTGCGACATGGTCGCCGAGCAGCTCAAGGACAAGGGCTTCGCGGTGGCGGCCGTCCACGGCGACCTCGGTCAGGGCCAGCGCGAGCAGGCGCTGCGGGCCTTCCGCAACGGCAAGATCAACGTGCTGGTGGCGACCGACGTCGCGGCGCGCGGCATCGACATCGACGACGTCACCCACGTCGTCAACTACGACTGCCCGCAGGACGAGAAGGCCTACGTCCACCGGATCGGCCGTACGGGCCGGGCGGGCCGCACCGGCGTCGCGGTGACCTTCGTCGAGTGGACCGAGCTGACCCGCTGGAAGGTCATCAACAACGCCCTCTCGCTGGACTTCGCCGAGCCCGTCGAGACCTATTCGAGCTCCCCGCACCTGTACACCGACCTCGACATCCCCGAGGGGACCAGGGGCGTGCTGCCGCGCGCGCAGCGGTCCCGGGCGGGCCTTGAGGCCGAGGAGATCGAGGACCTCGGCGAGACGGGCCGCTCCCGTTCCCGTGGCAAGTCCGGTCGGGGGGACCGGGAGGAGCGTCGCGAGCGCCCCGCCCGCACCCGCGAGCGGCGGCGCACCCGCGGTGGCCGTTCCCATGACGCCGACTCGACCTTGTCGGGGGAGACCGAGGCGCCGGCTCCGGTGGAGGCTCTTGCGGAGCCTCCGGAGACCACTACGGAGGCCCCGGCCGAAGCAGCGCCGGTGCGCCGCGGGCGCAGGGGCGCGAACGCCGCGGCCCTGACCGGCGCGCTGGCCGACGTCGCGGCCGTGGGGTCCCGTGAGGACGGCTCGGAGGAGCAGGCCGAGGCCCCGGTGAACGGGGAGGCCGCGCCCACCGGCGACGGGCACGAGCCGAAGGCGGCGGCCACGCGCAGGACCACCCGCCGCAGGACCCGCGCCGGCGAGACCACCACGGCCGACAGCGCCACCACCGACACCACCACCGGCACCGCTACCGACATCGCCACCGACGCCGGCGACCAGGTTCCCGTGGCCGAGGAGCCGGCGGAGGAGCGCCCGGCGCGCCGACGCAGGACCCGCGCCGCCGACGCCGAGCAGGCACTCCCGATCGAGGAGCCGGTTGGGGAGACGCCCGTGAGTGAAATCGCCGACGGGGAGCCCGCCGAGCGGCCGGAGCCGGAGCGGATCATCCCGGCCAGCCCGTTCGCGATCGTGTTCAGGTCTCCCGACATCGCGACCGACGACGACGACATCGCGCCGTCCGCCGCGAGCGAGCGCGCCCAGCAGCGGCGTCGCCCGCCCCGGCCGCGGCCCCGCCGTACGGGGTGAGGGGCCGGCACAGGCCCGCTCGTAGATGAGCACGACAGCAGGGGCAGGGAGGGCGCCGGACGGCCGGCGCTCGCCCTGCCCCGTCGCGTCGGGGGCCGGTTCGCCCGCAGTGGGTATGACCTGGACAGGAGGCATACGCAATGACCATCCGAAACCCGCGTAGTCGCTTCGGCAGTGTCGTCGGGATCTTTCCTGGGTATCGTGATGCCACGTGAGTGAGCGAGCCTTCAGCAGACGGTCCAGGACGTGCGGCCGGTCCGGCCCATCGGTTCCCGGGATCCGGGGTGAGGTGGAGGAGGCCTCGTGAGCACGCCACGGTTCCTGACCCTTCCGCCGGGTGTCAGCAGTGAGCAGATCGAGACGCCGCTGGGCTCGTTCGCTGCCCTCGAAGCGCTGCCGTCCAGCGGGGTCCCCGAGCGCTGGCCCGCCCTTCTCGTCCCCGGTTTCACGGGGTCGAAGGAGGACTTCATCGCCGTGCTGCAGACGCTCGCGCAGGCCGGCCGCCGGGTCATCGCGGTCGACATGCGCGGGCAGTACGAGACGCCGGGCCCGGACGACCCCGCGGCCTACACGTGCGCGGCTCTCGGCGCGGACATCGACGCGATCGCCGCGGCCGTCGGCCAGGGTGAGCCCGTCCACCTGCTGGGACACTCCTTCGGCGGGCTCGTCGCCCGGGAGGCGGCGCTGAACGGCGGCGCCAGGCTCGCCTCGCTCACGCTCATGAGCTCGGGGCCGGGAGGCATCGTCGGGCCCCGGGAGCGGATGGGCCGGGTCCTGCTGGCCGAGCTCCCCGAGTACGGCCTGGACTACATGTGGTCGAACAGGCTGGAGCCCGAGGCGTTGGCGGCCGGTGTCCCCGACGACATCGTCGCGTTCCTGCGCAAGCGGCTGCTCAGCAATCACCCCACCGGCCTCGTGGCCATGGCGGAGGAGGTCCTGGGCGCCCCGGACCGCTGCGCGGAGCTGGCCGGGTGCGGGCTCGACCTCCTGGTCCTGTACGGCGAGCACGACGACGGCTGGCCGCCGCTGCTGCAGGCCGAGATGGCCCGCAGGCTCGACGCGGAGTGCGTCGTGGTGCCGGGGGCGCTCCACTCCCCGGCCGTCGAGGCCCCCGAGACAACCGCGGCGGCCCTGACCCGCTTCTGGAACGCCGCGGAGAGCCGGCTGCTCCAGCACCAGCACGGATGAGCCGGTCGTCATGCCCGGCGCCAGCGGCCTGACCGCCCAGCCCCCGGAATCCGCGACGTGGCTGGTCCACGTCGACCGGACCATGTGGGTGGGCGGCGTGCGCGGCCTGATGCTGCAGGCCCTGCATCCGCTGGCGATGCGGGGCGTGTGGCAGAACTCCAACTTCCGCGAGGACCCCTTCGGCCGGCTGCGCCGTACGGCGGACTTCGTGGGCCGGGTGACGTACGGCAGCCCCGAGGAGGCCGAGGAGATCGGCAGGCGGGTGCGCGCGATCCACCGGGCGTTGCGCATCCGCGACCCCGACACCGGCCGGACCCACCGGGTGGACGATCCCGAGCTGCTGCTGTGGGTCCACTGCGCGGAGGTCATGTCCTACCTGGAGGTCGTCCGCCGCGCGGGCGCCCGGATCACCGACCGGCAGGCCGACCAGTACCTCGCCGAGCAGCGGCGCAGCGCCACGTACGTCGGGCTCCACGCCGACGACGTGCCCGGCTCGGTCAGTGAGATGGACGAATATTTCGCGCGGATGCGCCCGGTCCTGCGGGTCATCCCCGAATCGGCCGCCGCCGTGCGGTTCCTGCTCTGGCCGCGCCTGCCGGACGACATGCGCTTCCTGTCCCCGGCCAAGCCGGTCTACTTCCCGTTCGGGGCGCTGTGCTACTACACGCTGCCCGGCTGGGCCCGCGGGATGTACGGCGTGCTGCCCGAAGTGCCGCAGATCACGGTCACGGCGGCGTTGCGGGCCTTCCGGCTGACCATGAACACGATCCCCGACTTCGTCCACCAGCAGGTGCTGGACGAGCGCACCAGGGCCATGCTGCGGGCCTCGCGCGAGCGCCTGGGCGCCGCCGGATACGACGTCGGCAAGGGCCTCAGAGCGCTGGTCGACCCTCGCCGCCGTCCCCGCCGTACGACGGGCTGAGGCCGGCGGAGCCGGGCGTGTCCGGCAGGCCGTCCCAGGGGAGCTTGTCGGGGGACGCGGCCCGCCCCTCGGGGCAGTGGCGGCGGAAGTCGCACCAGGAGCAGATCGGGCCCGGCTCGGGCGGGAACAGCCGGTCGATCTCGGGCGGCACCTCGGCCGCGCCGGCGCGGTCCTCCCGCCTCGGGATCGCCGCGCGGTAGGCGTCGTCGGCGTCGGCCGCCTCCGTCGCGATGTCCTCGGCCCTGCTCAGGTGGCGGGCGAGCGACTCCTCGGTGTGCTCCCACTCCGCGACCGTCCCGGTGGGCAGGTGGTGTAACTCCACCCGGCGGCAGGCCCGGCGCATCATGCGGGACGAGGCGATCGCGTAGACGGCCAGCGCGATCGAGGAACGGGCGTCGTCGGAGGTCGGCGGGCGGCGGCCGGTCTTGTAGTCGACCACGACCAGCTCGTCCCCGCGCCGGTCGAGCCGGTCCACCCGGCCCGAGACGGCGATGACCGACGTGCGCGTGGCGACGGTGCGCTCGACGCCCACCGGCTCGTCGCCGGGGTCGAGCGCGGCGACGTAGGAGGAGACCATCGCGCGGGCGCGGTCACGCCACGTGGCCGACTGCTCCTCGTCCCGGAACCCCTCGCGGATCCAGCCGTTGGTGAGCAGCACGGCCGCCATGACCGGCGTACGCCGGTCGTACGGCTCCCGCCACCACGCGGCCAGCGCGTTGTGGACGGAGGCCCCCACACTGTTGTGCGCCCACGGGGGCCCCTTCTGCGGAGCGGGCCGGTCGAGGTAGGTGAAGCGGTAGCGACGCCGGCAGTCGAGCCAGGTGTTCAGGCGCGACGGGGTGCAGGTGTAGAGCCGCCTCGGCATGCCGTCGAGGCCGAGCTGCTCCACGGCCCTACTCGTCGAGGTTCAGCTTGATGCCGGACGCCCGGGTGCCGTCCACGAGCGGCGGCTCCGGGTCGGCCTCCTGGGCGCCGGTCAGCGACCCCGACAGCCAGCGGTCGAACTCGGGCTCCAGGTCGCCGATCCTGCCCTCCTCGCCGTGCGCGGGCAGCACCCTCGTCTCGTGCGGAAGAGTGAACAGCCGCTCGCCGATCGAGGTGAGCTGGTCGGCGAGCGCGGGGTACTCCCCGCCGAGCTTGCCGGGGCCGTCCATGAGCAGGGTCTTGCCGGTGAAGACCGCGCCGAGGCCCTCGCAGTAGAGCGAGACGCCGCCCGGCGTGACCCCCGGCGTGGAGAGCACTTCCAGCTCGACGTCGGCCACGGAGAACAGCCCCTCGTCCTCCATCTCGATGTCGGGCCAGGTCTCCTCCCAGGTCTGCCGCCACAGGCGCTTGTCCTTGGGATGCACGGCGATCACCGCCTCGTCCCTGGCCGCGACCTCGATCGCGGCGCCGACGTGGTCGGGCAGGCCGTGCGTGCAGATGACGGCGAGGACCTCGCGCTCGCCGACCTGCGCCAGGATCTTGTCGGCGTCCCGCGCCGGGTCGATGACGATCACCTCGTCGTCGTCACCCACGATCCAGGTGTTGTTCTCGACCTTGTGCTCGTCGCCCTCGTAGTCCACCAGACCCGAGGTCACCACTCGTTCGATGCGCGCTGTCACGGCTCAGAACCTTACTATCCCTCTCCGTCCAGACGCGGCGAGAAGGCGCCGAAGGGCAGGTCGAGCGCCTGGTCCTGGTCCCGCAGATCGCGTAGCGACAGGTTGGCCAGCGCGATGAAGCAGCCGGCCTCGACGGGCCAGGCGACCGTCCACAGCCAGTTGCCGAGGGCCTCGCCCACGTAGACGGCCCGGTCCCCCGGCACTGCCCGCCCCGCGCACCACAGTGCCGTGGGGTGGCCACGTGCGTCGATCTTGGCGTGCGGCGGCCCGGCGTCGAACCCCGCCCCCGGGTCCGGGCCCGGCAGCCCGGCGTACGCGGCGCCGAGACCGATGCCCGGCTCCTCCGCGATGAGCAGCATGTCGGCGGGGCCGTGCGTGATCGACGGGCCGGCGAGGGCGACGACGCTGGCCCTGACACCGGTGCGCTCGTCACCCACCTCCGCGAAGCCCGTCACCAGCCATCCGGACGGGAGCGGCCACGGGAGCCAGACGGGCACCCTGGCCGTCTCGCAGAGGGCCTCCAGCGCGGCCTGCGAGGGCCGCCGGGGCGGCTGGAAGGGCAGGACGTCCCCGTGGGCGTCGCAACGCCAGGAACTCGACCAGACATTCGGTTCGTGCAGCGGCCCGAAGCACCGCGGACAAGTTGGCGCGGTTCTCACAAATATTCACGGTGCGTCCGTGATGTCCGTACGTCAAGAGTCTGCCCGTTATCTAGTCGTAATCTTGGTGATGTGCGGTGTATCAGATGTGTGGGCGCGATCGTCGCCGACGCCGAGGGGCGTCTCCTGCTCGTGCGGCGGGGCCGCCCTCCCGGCGAGGGGCTGTGGTCCCTGCCCGGCGGCAGGGTCGAGCCCGGCGAGACCGACGAGCAGGCGCTGCGCCGCGAGCTGCGCGAGGAGACCGGCCTCGACGTCACCGTCGTACGGCTCGCCGGGACCGTCCGGTGGCCCGCCCCCGGCGGGGGGACCTACGAGATCCACGACTACGTGGCGACGGCCTCGGGCAGCGGCGTGCCGGTTGCCGGGGACGACGCCGCCGACGCCCGCTGGTGGGCGCCGTCCGACCTGGCACGGCTCCCGCTGACCGACGGCCTCGCCGACACCCTCGCCGGATGGGGGGTCATCCCCGGGATCACCGATCCGTGACCGTGCTGCGCCAGATCGTCAGGTGGTCGTCGGTGTGGCCGGCCGACCTGCCGACGGCCACGACCCGGTTGCCGGAGACCGCCACCGCCCCGAGCAACTGCGACCCCTGGCCGCCGAGGCCGTCCTGCGTGAGCGCCTGGCGCGACCAGTCCACCCCGTCGGCGGAGACCCAGGCCGCGCTGTCGCCCTCGCCGCCCTCCGCGGACGACCGGTGCGACCCGACGGCGACGAGTCCCCGCCCGCTCGCGGTCACGTCGAGGACGGAGGCGGCGGCGTCGGCGGGCAGCGTGCCGTACTCCCACTCGGCGCCGTCGTCGGTGGACAGCGCGGAGAACGGGCGGGGGCCGTCCTCGGTCATCGCGGTGCCCACGACCACCACGCCCGCCTCGGTCGCGACCACGTGGCGCAGCCCGGCCGAGGTGGCGTCCGGCGGCAGGACCCGGCCCCGGGCGTTCCAGTTGAGGCCGTCGGAGGAGACCCAGACCACTCCCGTCTCCCGGTCGGCGGTGCCCGATCCGCCGACGGCCATGAACCCGTGGGGCGTCGCCGTGACGTCGTACAGGCGCACGCCCGCCCCACCGGCCGGCATGCTGCCCGGCGCGGAGCGGGTGAAGCGCTTGAGGTCGGGGCTGAACCACAGGGCGGGCAGCGTTCCCGTGGCGGAGCGGTCCTCCCCCGCGAGGACGTAGCCCTTCGGCCCGGCGGCCGCCACACTCGGCGCGAGCAGGAAGTGGCCCGGGGGCACCTCGATCGCCGGACCGGGCCGCCAGCTCTTCCCGTCCGCAGAGGTGACGACCAGCGGGCGGGTCACCGCCGGGTCGGTCGTCGTGCTGCCGACGGCGAGCCACCCCCTGGGGCCGTGCGCGACGCCGCTGAGGGCCTGGCGTCCCGGTCCGCCCAGCAGGTCGGGGAACGCCGCGTCCTTCCAGTTGGCGCCGTTGTTGCCGCTCGTCCAGATCGCGGCGTCGCCGTTGGCCGAGCCCACGGCGACGAAGGTGCCACCGGCGGCGACGAGGTCCGCGGTGTCCCTGGCGAGCCGGTTGAGCCCGGCGATCTCCTTGAGCGGCACGCCGCGCGCCGCCTCACCCCTCGCCGCGGTGATCAGCACGGGAAGGTTCTCCACGTCGCCGGGCCCGCGCTTGTCGCCGCCCGCCACGAGCACCCCCGCGTCGGTGACGGCCAGCCCGCGCAGGGTGCCCGGGATGCCGCCGAGGTCGGCGCTCCTGGTCCACTCGCGGCCGTCGCGGCTGGTGTAGACGGCGTACCGTTCCCAGGCCGACTCGGCGACCGCCGCGATCCCCGCCGCCGACGCGGCCAGGCCCCGCACGCCGGTCCCCTCCGCGCCGAGCGGCCCTATCGTGCCGCACTGGCTCCAGTCGGCGCCCTCGGGCGAGCAGTAGACCCGCACCTCGCCGCCGTCGGACTTCTGCCGGGTGGGCACGAGGACGAAACCCTTCGCGGTGACGGCCAGCGCGCCGGGCTCGGGCCGTACGTCCGCCAGCGCCGCGGCCGTACGCAGCCAGGTGCGCCCGCCGTCGTCGGAGCGCAGGACGACCGAGACCGAGTCGCCCGACGCCTGATTACCGGAGCTGGGATCGGCGAGCGCCACCACCCGGTCGCCCCGGGCGGCCACCGCCCGCATCGCGCGGACCTTGTCAGGGGTGCCTATCTGGTCGGTGTCCACCCTCGTCCAGCCGACGCCGTCCGGTGACACCCAGGCGACCGGGCCCGCCGTGCCGTCCCGCAGGGTCGTGGCGCCAACGGCCAGGAATCCGGTCGCGGTCCGCGCCACGTCGGTGATCCTGTCCTGGCTCCAGAACGCGGTCAGCCGTGCGGGGTCCACCGCGGTCCAGGACCGGCCGTCGGAGGAGACCCACATGCCGCGGGCGGCCGGGCCCGCCGAGCCGGGCGCGTCGGTCCCGACCGCGAGCCAGCGGCCGTCGCCGCCCGCGAGCCTGCCGACCGCCCCGGGCGCGGACTCGTACCCCGGGGCGTCGGTGACCCGGCCCGTCTGCCAGTGCGCGCCGCCGTCGGGGGACACGAGGAACAGCGGCCGGGTGAGCGGGCTCGTCGTGTCGCTGCCCGCCGCCACCACCGTCGCGCCCGCCGCCGCGAACGCGTTGAGCACCTGGCTGGAGCCGTTGCCCGGCAGCCCCGGCGCCGAGAACGCCGCGTCGCCCGACTGGCCGTCGCCCGCCGCGAGGCGCAGTCCCGCCGTGGACGGGCCGCCGGCCCATCTGACGACGGCCACGCCCAGCACGGCGGCGGCGACGAGGACGACGGCGATCATCGCGGGAGCGACCAGCCGGGGCAGGCGCGGCGGGAACCGCCGGACCGGCAGCACCCGTCTGTGGCGGCGTCCGCCGCCCGCCCGGGGCGGGCCGACGGCCACGAGCGTGTCGGGACGCGCCGGACGGCCCCCCGGCGGACGTCCGATGCGCTCGACCGGCTCGGGGGGCGTGTGCGTCCACACGTGCTCCCCCTGACCACCGTGCCCCTGACCACCGTGCCTCTGACCACCGTGCCCCTGACCACCGGGGTCCCCCTCGCGCAGCGGCCCCGACGGCGGGGTGTCGATCTCGGGGGCGTCCGGCCCGTCGGGGTTCTCACGCGGGATCTGCGCACGCCGCCGCCGCGGCGGCCCCGAGGCGACCAGCTTGTCCGGCCGGTTCACGGTCCGGCGTCCCCGGCCCTCCTGGTGGCCGGAGGACGCCGCCTCCCCCGCCGACCCGGCACCCTCGCCGTGCCGGGGCGCGGGGGAACCCGCGGGACCGGGACCGGGCGGACCGGTCGCGTCCGCGTCACCGTGCTCACCGCGGTCCTCGGAGCGGCCGTGGCGCGGCTCCCCGCCCCCGTACGGCGCGGCGTACGGCCTGCGGCCGGTCCGGGGCCCGCGGTCGCGCGGCGCGTCCCGATCGGGGCGCGGCGCCCATGTCTGCGGCGCCGTGTCCGGGCCGCCGCCGGGTAAGTCCGGGTCGCCGGCGTCCGGATCACCCGCGTCGTCGGACGCGTCCTCCGGCACGGGGGCGGCGAACGGAGGCAGCGCCCATGGGGACGGGCCGGGCGGCCGGTGGTGTAACTCCGGCGGGGGCGTGGGAGGGGTCGCCTGCTCGTCTGCGGCGTGCCGGCGGTCGCGCTCGTGGGGGCCCGAGGCCACGCTCAGTACCTCCTCCCCGGAGAGGTCGATCCGGACCGTTCCACCTGTGGTACGGCAAAGCGATCACAGTGATACCCCATCACGGATCCAGAGCAACACGGGAAGAGCCCAGGGACCATACCTCTCTAGTGAGATTTATCGGGAGAGGGTCTGAATTGCCCACTTTCGGGCGATTATCAGCACGCCGACGCCGAAAACCGCGAACTGCACGGCCGAGCCGATCAGCGCCTCCCAGGGCACCTCGCCCTGTTCCATCGCGCTGCCCATGTCCCCGGAGGCCGCGACGACTCCGAACGCCACGACGTTGTTGGTCACGTGCAGGGCGATCGGCGCCTCCAGCCCGCCCGTGCGGACCGCCAGCCATCCCATGAGCATGCCGAACGCGAAGACGTAGACGATCCCCCAGCCCGTGTAGCCGTGCGAGGCCGCGAAGGCCGCCGCGCCCACCAGGATCGCCGGCCACGGAGTGCGCAGGTACGCCCCGAACCCCTGGATGATCCAGCCGCGGTAGGCGTACTCCTCGGCCGCCGACTGGAACGGCACCAGCAGCAGGATCACGACGATGGCCGGGAGGAACTCCTCCCAGCCCGCCCAGTGGAATCCGGGGTCCACCCCCGCGGACATCAGCGTCACGGCCTCGACGGCCTGCCCGAGCACGACCGCCACCAGCGCGACCAGCAGGCACATCCCCAGCCACCGCCACCGCAGCCGCAGGGCCACCGACGACAGCGACCCCGGCGGTCGTCGCTGGAACAACCACGCCGCGCCGAGCACCAGCGGCAGCAGCAGCGCGATGACCCCCAGCTGGAACCCGAGGTCCACGACGGGATCGGCGAACAGCCGGGTTCCCGAGCGCACCATGGGCACCCCGGTGACCAGCGACACGATGAAGGCCACCAGACCGGCGGCGATCGAGAGCGCCAGGAAGGCCACGATGACCGCGAGCGTGCCGGCGATCGGGCGCCACCAGCGGTGCGACGACGTACGCGCCAGGCGGTCGTACCGGGTGCCGGGCGGGGGCGGGACGTCCCAGCGGGCACGCGGCGGCGGCCCCCACGGATAGGGGCCCGCATACGGCGCCGGATAGGCCCACTGCGTCGGCTGAGGTGGCGGCTGAGGTGACGGCTGCGGCGGACCGGCCGGCCAGGCCGTCCCGCCGGCGTACGGTCCCGGCGCCAGATAGGGACCGGGCAGCTGGGGCGGCCCGGCGGCCGGATCCGGGCCCGGCTGTGGTTCGTTCATATGTCCATTCTTCGCGTACGGCGGCCGATCAGCTGGGCGGGGTGAAGGAGCTGGACCGGGCGAGTCCGGCGGCGCGGCCCTTGGCCGCCACCACGAGGGCCATCTTCCGCGAGGCCTCGTCGATCATCTCGTCCCCCAGCATGACCGCGCCCCGCTGCTCGACCGTCGTGTAGTACTCGTACGCGTCGAGGATGAGTTCGGCGTGGTCGTAGTCCTCCTGGGACGGCGAGAACACCTCGTTGGCCGCCTCCACCTGCGACGGATGGAGCACCCACTTGCCGTCGAACCCCAGGGCGGCCGACCGCATCGCGACCCGGCGGAAGCCGTCCAGGTCGCGGATCTGCAGGTACGGCCCGTCGATGGCCTGGAGGCCGTGCGCGCGTGCGGCCATCAGGATGCGCATGAGGATGTAGTGGTAGGCGTCCCCCTCGCCGTACCCGGGGGGCTGCTCGCCCACGACCAGCGTGCGCATGCCGATCGAGGCCATGAAGTCGGCCGGGCCGAAGACCAGCGTCTCCAGCCGGGGCGAGGACGCGGCGATGTCGTCGGCGTTGACGAGCCCCCGGGCGTCCTCGATCTGCGCCTCGACGCCGATGCCGCCCTCGGGCAGGCCCGTGGCCCGCTCGATCTGGCCGAGGAGGGTGTCGAGCCAGACCACGTGGGAGGCGTCGGAGACCTTCGGCAGCATGAGGCAGTCGAGCCGGTCGCCGGCGCCTTCGACGACTTCGATGACGTCCCGGTAGGTCCAGCGCGTGGTGAGGTCGTTGACCCGGACGACGACCGTCTTTCCGGTCCAGTCGCCCTCCCTGAGCGCGGCGACGACGTTGCGGCGCGCCTCGTCCTTGGCGCCGGGCGCGACGGAGTCCTCCAGGTCGAGGAAGATCTCGTCGGCGGCGAGGCCCTGGGCCTTCTCCAGGAAACGGGGGTTGCTGCCGGGCACCGCGAGGCACGAACGTCGAGCGCGCATGGGCCAACGGTAGCGCGGTGAATAGGCTGTGCCTCATGACCCTGTCGGTGATCGAAGAGGGCGCGAAGAAGTCCAGTGTGCTGTGGCTCGGCCTGCCGTCGGGGCCGCGGCTGGCCTGGCACGTGTGGCACGACGGGGCGCTCTACGTGGTGACCGGCGGCGAGGAGCGGGCCCTGCCCGGCCTGACCGAGATCGCGGCGGAGCGCGGCGAGATCGAGGTCGTGCTGCGCAGCAAGGACAACGGCGCCGAGCTCGTCCGTTTCCCGGCCGCCGCCGAGGTGGTGGACCAGGCGGCCGCCCCCGACGCCGTGGCCGCACTGGCCAAGGAGCGCCTGAACGCCCGCGACGCCGCCGGCCTGACCGCCCGCTGGGCCGAGCGATCCACGGTCGTCCGGCTCGCGCCCCGGACGTGACAGCGTCAGACGCGTACGGTCTCGGCCGCCTCGGCGGCGTGCCGCTCGGAGCCGATCCGCCCGGTCGCCGTCTGGGCCAGCAGGGCCCCGGCGAGCACGATCAGGCCCCCGGTGATCTGGGCGGTCTCCAGGCGCTCGCCGAGCAGCACCCAGGCGATCACCGCCCCCGCGATGACCTCCACCGACGCGACCGTCGCGCCGACCGCGGCCGACAGCCGCCGCACGGCGGTGACCCCCGTGGCGTACGCGACGACCGTGGCGACCACGACCAGCACCACGGCGGCCGCGGCGACCGGGACCGTGCGCCCGGAGACCTCGACGGCGTCGGTGAGGGCCGCCCAGTCGATGTTCCAGGGCCGGGAGACGGGCAGCAGGACCACCGCCGAGCCGAGCATGCCCCAGCCGATCAGGCCGAGCGTGTCCACGTCGTCGCCGAACGAATCGCTCATCAGGAAATATCCGGCGCAGCAGGCGGCGGCCACCAGGGCGAGCAGCAGCCCGAGCGCGTCGAGGCGCAGCCCCTCCCAGACCTGCACGACGATCGCCAGCCCGACGACCGCGATCAGCGCCCCCAGGTAGGCCGAGCGCGGCAGCCGTAGCCGCCGGACGAACCGCACCCACAGGACCACCATCACCGGAGAGGTGTACTCGATCAGCAGCGCCACACCGACCGGCAGCCGGGTGATGGCGACGAAGAACAGGGCCTGCACGGCCGCCACCGCGATCACGGCGTACGCGGCGAAGAACAGCAGGCGGTCGCGGGGGATGCGCAGCGCGCGCGGCCTGAAGACGGCCAGGACCGCCAGCAGGAGCACGCCGGCCCCCGCCATGCGGATCCACACGGCCTCCAGCGGCGTGAGCCCCGCCACGCCGAGGATCTTCGCCGTCGGCCCTGAGAACCCGAAGCAGAAGGCCGAGACGCCCGCGATCGCCAGGCTGACAGCCCTCATAGTCACCTGCCCATGTAATGACCAATAAACGGCTTGGATCCTGTCATAACAGCGAGCGGTGCGCATCCTTGCGTAACCTGACAGAGTGGATCGGATCTTCGTGGCCCGCCTGGCGGGGCTGGCGGTCTTCGACCCGGCCGGCGACCAGATCGGCCGCATCCGGGACGTCGTCGTCTCGTTGCGGGGGCCGCTGCTCCCCCGGGTCCACGGCTTCGTCGTCGAGGTCCAGCCACGCCGCCGGGTCTTCCTGCCGATCACCAGGATCACCAGCATCGAGGCCCGCGCCGTCATCTTCACCGGCAAGCTCAACATGCGCAGGTTCGAGTGCCGGGACGCCGAGACGCTCGCCATCGGGGAGATGCTCGACCGCACCGTCGACTACAAGGGCGAGCGGGTGACCGTCCAGGACCTGGCCATGGAGCAGCCGCGGCCGTCCGACTGGCTCATCACCAAGGTCGCGGTACGCCGCGGGAAGCGGCGCAGGGGCGAGACCCTGGTCGTGGACTGGGACGAGGTCAGCGGCTTCGCGGGGATCCAGAAGGACCAGGGCGCGGCCAACCTGCTCGCCGTCTTCGACGCGCTGCGCCCGGCGGACCTGGCGAACATGCTGCACGAGCTGCCCAGCAAGCGGATGGCCGAGGTCGCCGCGGCGCTGGACGACGACCGGCTCGCCGACGTCCTGGAGGAGCTGCCCGAGCGCGACCAGGTGCTCGTGCTGAGCCGGCTGCACCGGGAGCGCGCCGCCGACGTGCTGGAGGAGATGAGCCCGGACGACGCCGCCGACCTGCTGCAGGAACTGCCCGCCGAGCAGGCCGAGGGGCTGCTGCGGCTCATGGTGCCGGAGGAGGCCGCGCCGGTCCGGCGGCTGCTGACCTACGGGGAGTACACCGCCGGCGGCATGATGACGAACGAGCCGGTCATCCTCCCGCCGACCTCGACCGTGGCCGAGGCCCTCGCGCACATCCGCCAGCAGGAGCAGACCCCGGCCATCGCCGCCCAGGTGTACGTCACCCGCCCGCCGACCGAGACCCCGACCGGGCGCTTCCTCGGGGTGGCGCACTTCCAGCGGCTGCTCAGGGAGCCGCCGTCGACGCTGCTCGGCAGCGTGATAGACATCACCGTGGATCCGATCAGGCCCGAGCTCACGGTGCACGAGGTGGCGTCGTACCTCGCGACGTACAACCTGGTCGCGATCCCCGTCGTGGACGAGCTGTGCCGCCTGCTGGGCGCGGTGACCGTCGACGACGTGCTGGACCACATGCTGCCGGAGGACTGGCGAGAACGACATGACTGAACGCCTCGACCAGCCGCGTGAGCTGACCCCGCGCCTGCGGCTCTACTACGATCCCGAGGCGTTCGGCCAGCTCTCCGAACGGATCGCGCGGTTCCTCGGGACCGCGCGGTTCATCGTCTACATGACGGTGTTCGTCGGGTTCTGGCTGCTGTGGAACGTGTTCGCGCCGTTCAAGTTCGACCCCTACCCCTTCATCTTCCTGACCCTGATGCTCTCGCTCCAGGCGTCGTACGCCGCGCCGCTGATCCTGCTCGCGCAGAACCGGCAGGCGGACCGCGACCGGGTCCAGTACGAGCAGGACAGGATGACGGCCGAGCGCAACCAGGCCGAGATCGAGTACCTCACCCGGGAGATCGCCGGCCTGCGCATGGCGCTCGGCGAGGTGGCCACGCGCGACTACATCCGCTCGGAGCTCCAGCGCCTGCAGGAGGAGTTGAGCGAGGCCGGGGTGAGATCGCCCGGGGCGGGTTCGGAGGACACCCGCTGAGTCCATAGCATGGATTCATGGCACCATCCCCTGAACTGGTCATGGCCGCGCTGGCGACGGTCAACGACCCCGAGATTCGCCGGCCGATCACCGACCTCGGCATGGTCGACAATGTGGACATCTCCCCCGCCGGTGTGGTGCGCGTCCGCGTGCTGCTGACCGTCGCCGGCTGTCCGCTGAAGGACAGGATCACCCGCGACGTCACCGAGGCGGTCTCCAAGGTCGACGGTGTCACCGGCGTTCAGGTGGACCTGGACGTCATGAGCGAGGAGCAGCGCAAGGGGCTGCAGACGAAGCTGCGCGGCGACCGCGGGCCGGAGAAGGAGATCCCCTTCGCCAAGCCCGGCTCGCTGACCCGCGTGTTCGCGGTCGCGAGCGGCAAGGGCGGCGTCGGCAAGTCGTCGGTCACGGTGAACCTCGCCGCCGCGATGGCCTCCCAGGGCCTGAAGGTCGGCGTCGTGGACGCCGACATCTA
The DNA here is from genome assembly GCF_040675265.1 of Microbispora sp. NPDC049633. NCBI lineage: Bacteria > Bacillati > Actinomycetota > Actinomycetes > Streptosporangiales > Streptosporangiaceae > Microbispora > Microbispora sp. NPDC049633. The sequence continues at coordinate 24,696 of NZ_JBFAOO010000012.1, read as the reverse complement.
CGGCCACTCGGTGCCCCGCATGCTCGGCGTGGGCGAGCGTCCCACCAAGGTCGAGGACATGATCATGCCGCCGGTGGCGCATGACATCAAGGTCATCTCGGTCGGCATGTTCAAGCCCGAGGGCAACACGCCGGTGGTGTGGCGCGGCCCGATGCTCGACCGTGCGCTGTACCAGTTCCTCACCGACGTCTACTGGGGCGACCTCGACGTCCTGCTGATGGACCTGCCCCCGGGCACCGGCGACATCGCCATCTCGGTCGCCCAGCGCCTGCCCACGGCCGAGATCCTGGTCGTGACGACCCCGCAGCAGGCCGCCGCCGAGGTGGCCGAGCGCGCCGGGTCGATCGCCGCGCAGACCCACCAGCAGATCGCCGGCGTCATCGAGAACATGGCCTGGCTGCCCTGCCCGCACTGCGACGAGCGCATCTCGGTGTTCGGCGAGGGCGGCGGCCAGTCCGTGGCCGACGCGCTGACCCGCACGCTGGGCGCGCGGGTGCCGCTGCTCGGTCAGGTGCCGATCGACATGCGGCTGCGTGAGGGCGGCGACGAGGGCAAGCCGCTCGTGCTGACCGACCCCGACGCCCCCGCGGCGGCGGAGCTGCGCCGGATCGCGTCCGGTCTCGGGAAGAAGCCGACCAGCCTCAAGGGCCTGAAGCTCGACATCTCACCGGTCAAGCACTGACCGGTCAGGTCGCCTCGTTGTCGTACGGCGGGATCTCTCCCACGCCCAGCTCCGGCGTGGGGGAGGCCACCGGCTCCGGCTCCACTCCCGGGGTGGCGTTCCAGTCCTTCTCGATGTCGTCGAGCAGGTGCTTGCGCACGAAGTTCTTGGGGTTGAGGTCGGCCGGGTCGAAGTTGGCGAACTCCGGGCCCATGTTGGCCTGGAGGTCCTCCTTCGCGTTGTTGGCCATCTGCCGGAGCTGCCTGAGCGTACGGCCCGCCTGCGAGGCGGCCTGGGGCAGCTTCTCCGGCCCGAACACGAGCAGGGCGATCACCACCAACGCCAGGGCCTCTGCCCAGCCGAGTCCGAACATGGTGATCTCCTCCTGCGCGTACGACTGAAATCAGACTAATGCCCGCGCCCTGAGCTGTGGACAGGTGATGGCCGGTTCACGAAGGACGCGCGCTGGGAACCGGTGCCGCGCCGACCGTGACGGTCGCCGTACGGACCTCCCCGTCGTGCCGGAACTTGATCCGCACCTGGTCGCCCGGGGCCTTGCTGCGGATGGTCACGATCAGCTCGCGGCTGTCGCCCACCGGCTGGCCGTCGACCTCGAGGATGACGTCCCCCGGGCGCAGCCCCGCCTTCGCGGCCGGCCCGCCGGGGGTGACCGGCAGGGCGCCCCCCGCCGTCTCGGTGGCGATCCGCACCCCCTGGCCCTGATAGCTCTGGTCGATCGTGATGCCGATCCTGGAGGTGCGGGCCGCCCCTGTGGTGATGAGCTCCTGGGCGATGCGGCGCACCTGGTTCACCGGGATCGCGAAGCCGAGGCCGATGCTGCCGGACTGCGCGCCCAGCAGGGAGCCGCCGACCGTGGCGATCGCCGAGTTCACCCCGATCACCTCGCCCGAGGCGTTGACCAGGGGGCCGCCCGAGTTGCCGGGGTTGATGGCGGCGTCCGTCTGGATCGCGTTGATGAGCGCGTAGTCCGAGCCGGTGCTGCCGCCCGCCTCGACGGGGCGGTTGAGCGAGCTGATGATGCCGGTGGTGACCGTGCCGGTCAGGCCGAGGGGCGAGCCGACCGCGATGACCGGATCGCCGACGACCGCGCCGTCGGAGTTGCCGAGAGGAAGCTCCGGCGCTCTGACGGGCGTGTCGGGCTTCACCACCGCGATGTCGGAGTTCGGGTCGCGGCCGACGACGCGCGCGCCCGAGGAGGTGCGGTCGTTGTAGCGGACGCGGATCTCGCCCACCTGCCCCGCGACGGCCACGACGTGGTTGTTGGTGACGATGTAGCCGCCCTTGATGACGAAGCCCGAGCCGGTGCCGGCCTCGCTGTTGCCCTTGACCTCAAGCGAGACCACGCTGGGCAGGACCTTGGCGGCCACCCCCGCCACCGACCCCGGCGGCCGCGCCGTGGGCTGCTTCGACGGCGCGCTGAGCGAGTATCCGGGGTCGATGCCGGAGGACGGGCGCGTCAGCAGGAACGTCCCCCAGCTCGCCACCCCGCCCGCGACGAGCGCGACGACCACGGCCAGGGCGGCGTACAACGCGATGTTGGGGCCACGCGGCTCCCGCTGCGGAGCGGCGGGATACAGCGGCGGCGGCGCCCAGCCGGGACCCATGCCGTACGCGCCGGTGGGCGGCGGAGGGCCGCCCGGAGAGGTCTCCTGCCCGGAGGCGCCCCACGAGCCCGCAGACGGCTCCTGGGAGGGCTCCTGAGGGGGCTCCTCGCCCGCGGGAAGGAACTCGGGCCGGTCCGACGCGCCGAAGGAACGCGTGTTGTCGGTCATCGCGGCACTCACTCCTCGCGCACGGGGTCATCCGCCGGCAGCCACGCGGTGCCGGCACAATGCCGGAAACCCTGAGGACAGCGGCACACGACGGCTGTGGTGTCCGATCGTATGCCGTCTCCTCGGCTCAGCGCGAAGGCCCCCTGGTGACGCTCGGTGACGGGCTGGGCGACACGCTCACCACGGGCGCCCTGTTCTGGGCGGGATGCTGTACGAACATCTGCCCGGGCGTCGGGTTGGGGGTGGCGGTGGATCCGCCGGCCATGAGCATGGTGCCGAGGGCGACGGCGGCGCCGGCCATTCCCACGGCGACGTATCCCGCGCGTCTGATCCTGCCGGGCCGCCCCGGACCCGATCGTCCGCCGTCCCTGCCCCGGGGCCGGTTGTCCATCGGTCCGGCGGCGTGCATGCCGGGAAGCCGCCCGGCGCCGAAGGCCGGGTGGTCGGGAAAGGGCCGCATCCGCGGCGGCAACGGCCCTCCCGGCTCCGCCATCCGCAGCAGCGACATGGTGAGGTCCGCCGGCATCGCGGGCGGGTCCATGGACCGCAGACGGGTCTTCAGCGCCCGCATCGCCTCGACCTCCGCGCGGCAGTCCGCGCAGAACGTCAGGTGCGCGAGCGCGCGTTCTCGCTCGTTGTGACTGAGTTCGCCGTCGATGAGCGCGGAGACGCGCTCGCCAAGATGACTCACAGTCCCTCCCTGCTGAATGAAGGGGGGGTTTGATCGCCGTTCCGGTTCGCCGAGGGCGCCCGGTGGTCGAGCGCCTCCCGCAGTTGGGCGCGGCCGCGGTGGATGCGGCTGCGCACCGTGCCGAGTTTCACGCCGAGCGTCGCGGCGATCTCCTCGTAGGACAGTCCCTCGATGTCGCACAGCACCACGGCCGCCCGGAACTCCGGCGCCAGGGCGTCGAGCGCGGCCTGGATGTCGGGCTCCAGGTGCGCGTCGTCGTACGCCTGCGCCGGGGACGGTTCGCGCCCGCGCAGCCGCTCGGCCGCGTCGTCCGCGAGCCCCTCGAAGCGGATGCGCTGCTTGCGCCGCGCCATGTCGAGGAAGAGGTTCGTCGTGATCCGGTGCAGCCACCCCTCGAACGTGCCCGGGGTGTAACTCGACAGGGACCGGAATACCCGGACGAAGACCTCCTGAGTGAGGTCCTCGGCGTCGTGGACGTTGCCCGTCAGCCGATAGGCCAGCCGGTAGACCCGGGCGGAATGAGTGCGGACGACCTCCTCCCATGTGGGAGGCGTCCAGTCGGACACCGAAGTCTCCGCCTGGTGGTCGTGCTCGTCCACCGGCATTCCTCTCTGCAGGATCGTCGCTACAGCCATAGTGCCTGGTTTCGCCCCTTCCTGCGCACCGCGGGCCGAGCGGTCTCGAACAAAGACCGTTCAAAGCGTGCAACGTCCCCGTTGTGGCGTGAGTTCCCGTTCCGGTCTGACTCCCCTAGGCTGCGACCAAGATGAAGCAGGGGAGGGAGAGGCCGATGGCGACACCGGCCAGCCTGGAGTACGCGGAGGAGTTCGTCCCGGAGGACGACATCCTGCGGACCGCGCGCCGGCGGGGCATCGAGGTCGGGGCGCACCCGATCCTGCCCGGGTGCGGAGCGGCGCTCTGCTTCCTCGCCACCGTGGTGAACGCGCGCTCGGTGGTGGAGGTCGGCACCGGGTGCGGGGTCTCCGGCCTGTGGCTGCTGCGCGGGATGCGCCCGGACGGCACGCTCACCAGTGTGGACGTGGAGCCGGAGCACCAGCGCATGGCGCGCCAGACGTTCGCGGAGGCCGGGTTCTCCGGCAGCCGGATCCGCCTGATCGGCGGCCGCGCGCTCGACGTGCTCCCCCGCCTCGCCGACGGCGGCTACGACATGGTCTTCTGCGACGCGGCCAAGCAGGAGTACATCGACTACCTCACCGAGTCGGTACGGCTCCTGCGCCAGGGCGGGGTCGTGGTCTTCTGCGACGCCTTCTGCGGCGACCAGGTGGCCGACCCGACCCAGCGCGACCCGGACACCGTCGCGATCCGGGAACTGGGCAAGCTCGTCAGGAACGACGAGCGGCTGCGTCCGCTGATGCTGCCGCTCGGCTCCGGCCTCCTGGCCGCCGTGAAGCTGACCTGAGGGAACCGCCCTGAGCGGGCGTCAGGCGGTCAGATAACGCAGGAGCAGGCGGACGCCGAAACCGGTGCCGCCCTTGGTGATCTCCCCCTCGTCCGAGCCGGCCCGCGCGGGCCCCGCGATGTCCAGGTGCGCCCAGGGCCGCCCGCCGGTGAACTCGCGCAGGAACAGCGCCGCGGTGATCGACCCCGCCGCGCCCGACTTCATCGTGTCGATGTTGGCCAGGTCCGCCACGTCCGAATCGAGCATCGCGCGGTAGTCCTCGACGAGCGGCATCCGCCACAGCCGCTCCCCGCTGGCCTCCCCGGCGTCGACCAGCGCGGCGGCCAGCGCGTCGTCGGTCGAGTAGACGGCCGCGAGCGACTGGCCGAGCGCGACCTTGGCCGCCCCGGTCAGCGTCGCGATGTCGACGACGACGTCCGGGTCCAGCTCGGCGTCCGCGTACGCCAGCGCGTCGGCCAGCACCAGACGGCCCTCGGCGTCGGTGTTCAGCACCTCGACCGTGCGCCCGCCGTACTGGGTGATGACGTCCCCGGGCCGCTGCGCCGAGCCCGAGATGGAGTTCTCCGCGCAGGCCACAAGGCCGGTGACCCGCACCGGCGCCTCGAAGGCCGCCAGCGCGCTCATCGCGGCGATGACGGCGGCGCCGCCCGCCATGTCCGTCTTCATCGCCTTCATGCCCTCGGTGGGCTTCAGGGACAGGCCGCCGGTGTCGAACGTGATGCCCTTGCCGGCGAGCACCACGTGGGCGCGCGGGTTCTCGGGGGTGTAGGAGAGCTGCACCAGGCGCGGCGGGCTGATCGACCCCTGTCCGACGGCCCTGATGCCGCCGAACTCGGCGAGCTCGGGCTCCTCCCACACCCGCACGGCGAGCCCGGACTCGGCCGCGACCGCCTTCGCCTGGTCGGCGAGCCACGCGGGAGTCTTCACCGAGGACGGGGTGTTGACGAGGTCGCGGGCGAGCGCGGTGGCCCGGGCGACCGCCTCGCCGCGCTTCAGCTCCCGCTCGTCCCCGCCGATGAAGACGATCTCCCCCACCGGCTTGGTGCGGCCGTTGCCGATGGTGAACGTGTACGCCGCGAGCAGCGCCCCCTCGACCAGGGCGGCGGCCTCCCCCTCGGACGGGACGACGACCGACAGCGAGGCGCGGCCCTTCGCCCGCCTCGCGACGGCCGCCCCGGCCTTGCGCAGCGCGGCGGCCGAGCCGTCGCCGGTGCCGTACAGCAGGACACGGCGAACGGCGCCGTCCCGCGCCACCGGCACCTCCACGACCTCGCCGGGGTCCCCCTTGGCCTCGTAGTGCGCGAGCAGCGCGTCCACCGGCACGGGCGTCTCGAGCCAGGGCGCCGCGGCAGGGGTCAGATCCGGGCCGAAAGGCACGGCCACCAGATCGGCGTCCGGGGCGGGCCCGGCGCCGCGACCGTCGTGAGCACCGCGAGGACCGGCGAGGACCGGCGTGGTCTCGATGGGCACGTCCACCTCCAACAGGGCGGCCCCGGGGCGGGATCACCCGCCGCCAGGGCCGTTAATCGAACAGGTCGGCTGATCAGATCAGCCGACCACCTTCTTCAGCGCGTCACCGAGGGCGCTGGCCTCGTCCGCGGACAGCTCCACGACGAGTCGGCCGCCACCTTCGAGAGGGACCCGCATGACGATGCCCCGTCCTTCCTTGGTGACCTCCAGCGGACCGTCACCGGTCCGCGGCTTCATCGCCGCCATGCGTGTATCCCTTCCCGCGTTGTCGGCCGCCCCGGAGGGTAACCGGCGTATTCACGTTTCTGTGATGTTCTATTATCCCGCCTCCGAGCTCAAAAAGGTAACGGCCCGGCTCCGGTCAGTGGATCAATGCGGCGCGGCACGCGTTGTGGACGGACCGGACGTGACCCCACACTGGGTGGGGTGAACGCCCGAGCCGCGCTTTTCGATCTTTATGGGGACCACCTTCGCACCCGTGGCGGCCGTGCCTCCGTGGCCGCGCTCGTGAGGCTGCTCGCGCCGCTCGACATCGCGGCGCCCGCCGTGAGGACCGCCATATCCCGCATGGTCAGGCAGGGCTGGCTCGACCCCGTACGGCTGCCGCAGGGACCGGGGTACGCCGTCACCCCGAAGTGCGAACGCAGGCTCGACGAGACGGCGGCCCGCGTCTACCGCGGGGGCGACGCGCCGTGGGCCGGGCACTGGCACGTCCTGGTGCTCGAACCGGTCAGGGACCGGGCCCGGCGCGAGCGGCTCCGGGCCGACCTCGCCTTCCTCGGATACGCGCCGCTGTCGGAGACGACCTGGATCGGCCCCCGCCCCTCGCCGGAACTCGACGCGCTGCGGGCGCCCGGCCATCGGTTCGACGCCGCGTACGAGGGCGACCCGCGTGACCTGCTCGCCCGCGCGTGGGACCTGGACGCCATCGGCGACGCGTACGAGGATTGGCTGGCCAGCGCCGCGGACCTGGTCGGCTCGCTGCCGGACGACGCGCCGGACGACCGGGTCTTCGCCGTCCGCAGCAGACTGGTGCACGGCTGGCGCAACTTCCTGTTCCGCGACCCCGGGCTCCCCGCCGACCTGCTGCCGCCGGGCTGGCCGGGCGAGAAGGCCCGCGCCTTCTTCGACCAGGAGGCCGCGCGGCTGTTGCCCGCCGCCGCCGCGTTCGTGGACCGCACACTGAATGGAGCCGCCTGAGATGACCGTGACCTACGACGTCGACGAAGCCGTCGCCACGATCACACTGAACCGCCCCGACGCGATGAACTCGCTGACCGTCGCGATGAAGACCGGCCTGCTCGCGGCCGTGCGGCGCGCCGCGGACGACGCGTCGGTGCGGGCCGTGCTCCTCACCGGCGCGGGCCGGGCCTTCTGCGCGGGGCAGGACCTGCGGGAGCACGCCGACAACCTCGACCGGGGTCTCGGGCTGGCGAACACCGTGCGCGAGCACTACAACCCGATCGTGCTGGCCATCGCCACGATGGGCAAGCCCGTCGTGGCCGCCGTCAACGGGGTCGCCGCGGGAGCGGGCGCCTCGCTGGCGTTCGCGTGCGACTTCCGGGTGGCGGCGGAGGGCGCCAAGTTCTCGATGGCGTTCACCGGGATCGGGCTGGCGCCCGACTCCGGCGCGTCGTGGACCCTGCAGCGGCTCGTCGGCCCCGCGCGCGCCCGCCAGATGCTGCTGCTCGGCGACGTCGTGGACGCCGCCAGGGCCCTGGAGCTCGGCCTGGTCGCCGAGGTGGTCCCGGCCGACCGGCTGGCGGCCGCCGCCCGCGACCTCGCCGTACGGCTCGCGCAGGGGCCCACGCGGGCGTACGCCGCGACGAAGGCGGCGCTGGACCAGGCGGCGTCCTGCTCCCTCGCCGACACGCTGGAGCGGGAGGCGGAGCTTCAGGACGAGTGCGCGGCCACCGCCGACCACGCGGCGGCGACCAAGGCGTTCCTCAACAAGGAACTCCCTGCCTTCGAAGGCCGGTAGGCGCTTCGAAGCAATCAGACACGGCGCAGGGCGCTGACGGCCTCTCGGACGTGGCAGTCGGCCACGTGGTCGTTGACCAGGCCGATGGCCTGCATCAGGGCGTACGCCGTGGTGGGCCCGACGAAGCGGAAGCCGTTCTTCTTGAGCTCCTTGGCCAGCGCCGTGGAGCCGGCGGTGCTGGCCGGGACGTCGGCGAGGGTGGCGGGCACCCGCCCGGGCTCCTCGGCGTACCGCCACACCAGTGCCGACAGCCCGCCCGGCAGTTCCAGAGCGGCGCGGGCGTTGGCGACGGCCGCATCGATCTTGGCGCGGTTGCGCACGATGCCCGTGTCGGCGAGCAGGCGCTCCACGTCGCTCTCGCCGAATGCCGCCACCGCCGGGATGGAGAACCCGGCGAACGCCTTTCGGAAGTTGTCCCGCTTGCGCAGGATCGTCAGCCACGACAGGCCAGACTGGAACGCCTCCAGGGTGATCCGCTCGAAGACGAGGTCGTCTCCGCGGACCGGACGGCCCCACTCCTCGTCGTGGTAGGCGACGTAGTCGGGCGTCGTGCCCGCCCACCCGCAGCGGACCAGCCCGTCGTGCGTCGTCACCACGCCTCCTCGGCCTCGGCGCGGTCACGCTCGGCCCGGCTCTCGTCGGCGTCGTCGGTCTGCTCCGCCTCGGCCTGCCGCGTCTCCTGACGCACCTGCGGCCGGGCGTACGATAACTCGGCCACGCGCTGCTCAAGCACGGCGATGCGGGTGTCACGCTCCCCCAGCGCCACCGAGACGCGGTGCAGGGTCTCGTCGACCGCCTGGGTGCTGTAGCCCACGAGACCGATGGGGAGCTGAAGCGCGATCAGGTCGGCGGAGGTCACCTGACCGGCCGCGGGGAGATCGAGCGGCGGCGCGTCAGGGGGGAACTCCGCCATCTCGCCGCCGTGTCCCAACGAGACCATGACCACGCAGACGATCACGGCGAGCCCGGCGATGACGAGTACGACCAGCACATACGAATCGTGCCACAACTCTCCGGCGTGCGAGCATGGAAGCATGACGCGCGTGATCGGGCCCGACGACGAGACCGAGCCCGGCTGGGTCGAGGCCACCTCGCTCCCGGAGGTGTCCGCGCTGGCCCGGGCGGGGCGCACCGTCGTCGTGACGCTCCCCTGCGACGAGACCGAGGCCCTCGCGGCCGCCGCCGCGTTCGCCTGGGCGGGCGCGAGCGTCTTCCGGACGTCCCACGACGTACGGCAGGCCCTCGACATGACCGAGGCCCTGCTGGGCCGCAGGCCCCCCGCCCTGACCCGCCGCGGCCTGGCCTAGCTCTCGCCGAGCTCCTCGCCCGTGGGGCTGAGGCGGACCGTGGACAGCTCGAGCATGTCGAGCGCCTCCTCCACCGTGGTCGCCCACGAGATCGCGTCGAACACGTTCGGCCGGGTGAAGCCCTGCTCGTACATGCCGTCGACCAGGTCGCGCAGCGGCGCGTACAGGCCCCAGGGGTCGAGGACGACCAGCGGCCGCTCGTGCATGCCGAGCACCCTGGAGGTCCAGATCTCGAACAGCTCCTCCAAGGTGCCGATGCCGCCCGGGAGCACGAGGAACGCGTCGGACCTGGCGTCCATGATCCCCTTGCGCTCGCGCATGCCGGCCGTGACGATCAGCTCGTCGGAGTCGGTGTCGGCGATCTCGACGTCGACCAGGGCCTGGGGGATCACACCGACGGTGTGGCCGCCGCCGGCCCGGACCGCCCGGGCGACCTCGCCCATGCAGGAGACGATCGCACCTCCGCTGACGAGACCGTGGCCGCGGTGGGCCAGTTCCGTCCCCACCTCACGGGCGAGGTCGAGGTACTTGCGGTCGATCTTCTGGCTGGACGAGCAGTACACGCAGACGAACACAGGGCAACCCTACTGATTGGCGGCGCGCCGGTCGGCCTCCACGATGATCCGCACGGCCTCGTCGGGATCGTCGGTGACCGAGATCAGGTCGACGTCCTGCTTCGAGATCTTGCCGGTGGTCAGCAGCGTGTCGCGGACCCAGTCGATGAGCGGCGCCCAGAACGCGACACCCATCATGATCACCGGGAACGAGGTGACCTTCCGGGTCTGGACCAGGGTCAGCGCCTCGAACAGCTCGTCGAGCGTCCCGAAACCACCGGGCAGGGCGATGAACCCGCTGGCGTACTTGACGAACATCGTCTTGCGCACGAAGAAGTAGCGGAACTCGATGCCGAGGTCCACGTAGTCGTTGAGGCGCTGCTCGTGCGGCAGCTCGATGCCGAGGCCGACCGAGACGCCGCCGGCTTCCAGGGCGCCCTTGTTGGCCGCCTCCATCACGCCGGGGCCGCCGCCAGTGATCACCGCGTAGCCCGCCTTGGCGAGCGCCGAGCCGACCTTCACCCCGAGTTCGTACTCGGGGCTGTCGGGACCGGTGCGGGCCGAGCCGAAGACGGTCACGGCGGGGGGAAGGTCGGCGAGGGCGCCGAAGCCCTCGACGAACTCGGACTGGATGCGCAGGACCCGCCAGGGATCCTCGTGCAGCCAGCCGGTGGGACCACGGCGGTCGAGCAGGCGCTGGTCGTGGGTGGATTCGGGGACGAGGCCGCCGCGGACCAGGGACGGACCCTGCCGGCGTTCGGGTCGGGAGTGGTTCATGACGGTCACGCTAACGGTCGGGATCGGTAACGGTGCAAGACGAACGCGCTGCCCCGGCGCCCACGCCCCAAACGCTCCGGAGAAATCTGAAAAACATCCGCAGAAGGATGGAACCGGTCGTCGCCGAGGCCCCGTCTAAGGAACGAGGGTGCTGCTCGGGACGAAAGTGGCTTTCCCCGCCAAATGGCCGGCGAGGAGAGCCACTTTCTTCTATCTACGGGTTATGCGGTCAGCCAGGCCGTCATGCGGCGCTCGCTCTCGACGATCTTCGCCAGGCTCACGTTCTCCCCGGCCGTGTGCGCGATGTCGGGGTTGCCCGGGCCGCAGTTGACCGCGGGCATGCCGAGGGCGGAGAACCGCGCGACGTCGGTCCAGCCGAGCTTGGCCCGGGGCGTGCCGCCGATCGCGGCCGCGAACGCCGCGGCGACCGGGTGGGTGAGCCCGGGCCGCGCGCCCGGCGCGCCGTCGGTGAGGCGGACGTCGAAGCCGTCGAAGACCTCCTGGACGTGGGCGAACGCCTCCTCCAGCGTGCGGTCGGGGGCGAAGCGGTAGTTCACCGTCACCACGCACTCGTCCGGGATCACGTTCCCGGCCACCCCGCCGCGTACGCCCACCGCGTTGAGCCCCTCGCGGAACTGGAGGCCGTCCACCACCGGACGCCGCGCCTCGTAGCCGGACAGGATCTCCAGGACCGGCGCGACGCCGTGGATGGCGTTGACGCCCTCCCACGACCTGGCGCTGTGCGCCCGCACGCCCTTCACCGTGATGTCGGCCCGCAGCGTGCCCTGGCAGCCGCCCTCGATGAGCCCGTCGGTCGGCTCCATCACGACCGCGAAGTCACCCGTGATCCATTCGGGATGGGTGCGGGTGAGCCGCAGCAGACCGCTCCGCTCGGCCTCGACCTCCTCGCAGTCGTAGAAGACGAAGGTGAGGTCGCGGTTCGGCTCGGCCAGCAGGCAGAGCTTGAGCTGGACGGCCACGCCGCTCTTCATGTCGGAGGTGCCGCACCCGTGCAGCACCCCGTCCTCGACCCTGCTGGGCAGGTTGCCCGCCACCGGGACCGTGTCGATGTGCCCGGCGATCACCACGCGCTCGGCCCGGCCGAGATCGGTGCGCGCCACCACGGCGTCGCCGTCCCGCAGCACCGTCAGGTGCGGCAGCGGAACGAGTGCCTCCTCGATGGCGTCGGCCAGCGCCTTCTCCGCGCCGCTCACCGATTCGATGTCCACCAGTCGCGCCGTCAGCGCGCCCACGTCCTGGGCAAGGTCAAGCCGCATGTCACCCGACCCTAATCCACAGGCTCACGCGATCTGCACGGTGGCGACGGGCTTGGCGTTCTTGCGCCAGCCGTCGTGCCCGCTGGCGGCCGTCCAGGTGACGCCCTCGAAGCGCACCTGGCGCAGGTGGTACTTCTGCGCGTGGGCGACGTACCAGGCGGCCACCAGCCAGCCGCGCTTGGGCGCGGAGTCCGTCCCGAGCGCGCGCACGAGCTGCTTGCGCGCGACCTCCGGCTGCGGCGCGGCCGGCTTGTCCGAGGGCGGGTACCAGCAGTGCACGGCCTGGGGCACGCGCCCGCTGAACGCCGCCGAGAGGATCTTGGCGTCGTACTCGTGCTCGGCGTAGGCCGAGCCGTCGGCGGAGCGCTGCACGGCCTGGGCCGCCTCGTGCAGCGGCAGGGTCTTGTAGTGCCTCACCTTCTCCAGGGCGGAGAAGAACTTCCGCGTCGCGTAGACGGGGTCCTGCAACTGCTCGACCGTCCCCCAGCCCTGCGAGGGGCGCTGCTGGAAGACGCCCACCGAGTCGCGGTCGCCGTACGGCAGGTTGGCCAGCTTGGACTCCTGGATCGCGGTGACGTAGGCGATCTGGAGGGCGCGCTCGGGCAGCTTGCGCCGCACGGCGACGGCCGCGATGGTGGCGGCGACCTGGGCCTGCTCGATGTCGATGTCGAGCGTGCCGTCGGTGGTCTTGACGATGCAGTGTTCGCCCAGAGCGAACGGCTCGGTCCGCTTCAGCAAGAGGTAGGCGCCGTAGAAGATGGCCGCGCCCAGCAGGACGACGATGACCACGACGGTCACGACAGGTTTGGTAAGGCGCCGTTCCACGAAGCAGAACCTACCCCGGTGATCAGGGCAGCCGATCCACCCGGACCGAACCGGGGGTGAGCGGACGGGCGTAGGACGTCTCCCACTGACCGCCCTGGACACGCTGGAACGACAGCAGGCGGCCGTCGCCCGCCCGGTAGTCGGCGAAGTCGAGCAGGCCGCGCTCGGGCAGCCCGGTCGTCCCCTCGGAGCGGAAGGCGGCCGTGCCGCGCTCGATCGGGGAGAACTCGACGCCGTCCACGATCAGCATGTGCTTGGCCGGCACCATGCCCTGGGTCGGCACGTCGGTCCACAGCAGGACCTCCAGGTGGAGGGGCTCGCCCTCCACGCCCGGCCGCTCCTCGACCGACAGCCAGTTGTACCGCCGGGCGCCCTCGTCCAGCAGGTACTCCGTCCACTTCTCGCCCTGCACGGTGCAGTGCAGGGCGCCGACGGCCCGGTAGCGGGCGGCCTCCACGTAGACGGTGTCCCCCACCCGGATCGTGCGGGGGTCGAAGAAGTCCGGGTCCGCCGCGAGGTCGGGCGACGAGGACCCTCCCGCGGGGGCGGGCGGGGTACGGACCGGCCGGCGCGCCCGCGTGCGCCGGGCCGCGGCGAGGACGCCGAGCATGACGACCGTGGCGAGGCTCAGCACGATCACGATCGCTGTCGTCATGGCGCGCGATCCTACTGGAGGCGGCTGACCGCCGCATCGACGCGCTCGTCCGTGGCCGTGATGGCGATGCGGACGTGCCCACGCCCGGCGTCGCCGTAGAACTCTCCCGGCGCGACGAGGATGCCCCGCTCGGCCAGGGCGCGCACCTGGTCCCAGCAGCCGGAGCCGTTCGTGGCCCACAGGTAGAGCCCGGCGGCCGAGTGCTCGACCCGCCAGCCGGCCCGCTCCAGCGCGGGCCGCAGCACCGCCCTGCGCCGGGCGTACCGCTCGCGCTGCTCGTCGGCGTGCGCGTCGTCGTCGAGCACGGCCGCCGTCGCGGCCTGGACCGGGGCGGGCATCATCATGCCGGCGTGCTTGCGCACCTCCAGCAGCCGCCGTACGAGCCGGGGGTCGCCGGTGACGAAGCCCGCGCGGTATCCGGCGAAGTTCGATCGTTTCGACAGCGAGTGGACCGCGAGCAGGTTCTCGTGGGAGCCCTCGCACACGTCCGGATGGAGGACGGAGACCGGGTGCTCCTCCCAGCCCAGCTCGATGTAGCACTCGTCGGACGCGACGACCGCGCCGCGCTCGCGCGCCCACGCGACGACCTTGCGCAGGTGCTCGGCGGGCAGGACGCGCCCGGTGGGGTTGGACGGCGAGTTCACCCAGACGAGCGGGACCCGCTCCGGGCCCAGCGCGAGGAGCCCGTCGGACGCGTAGGGCTCGGCCCCGGCCAGCCTCGCGCCCACGTCGTACGTGGGGTAGGCGAGCTCGGGGAAGACCACGCGGTCGCCGGGGCGCACACCGAGCAGCGTCGGCAGCCAGGCCACCAGTTCCTTGGAGCCGATGGTCGGCAGCACGTCGCCGGGGTCGACCGTGACGCCGTGCCGCCGCCGCAGCCAGCCCGCGGCCGCCTCACGCAGCCGCGGCGTGCCGTACGTCAGGGGATAGCCGGGGCTGTCGGCGGCGGCGGCGAGCGCCTCACGGGCGACCGGGGGAACCGGGTCGACCGGCGTGCCGACCGACAGGTCGACGATCCCGCCGGGATGCGCCCGTGCCAGGTCCTGATAGGGCACGAGCCGATCCCATGGGAAGTCCGGCAACGCAAGCAAAGAAAATCCCCCAGTCGTCACGGACGACGCCGGTCAGGCGTCGGTCAGTGGTCCTCACCCTGCGGCGGGAGCGCCGCGACCACCGGGTGGTCCTTGTTGATCTTGCCGACCTTCGAGGCGCCGCCGGGCGAGCCCAGCTCCTCGAAGAAGTCGACGTTGGCCTTGTAGAAGTCCTTCCACTGCTCGGGAAGGTCGTCTTCGTAGAAAATCGCCTCTACGGGGCACACCGGCTCGCACGCACCGCAGTCCACGCACTCGTCGGGGTGGATGTAGAGCATGCGTTCGCCCTCGTAGATGCAATCGACGGGGCATTCCTCGATGCACGCCTTGTCCAGGACGTCCACGCAAGGCTGCGCGATGACGTACGTCACCTCGGGCTCCTTCTGGGTTGCACGGCTCGACCGCGGGTTGCTAGCCCTAGTATTGCGGTGCCTGCCGACTAGCCGGAACAGGAGGGGGGCAATCGTGGTGGCCCCTCGGCTCGGAGCCCGTCTCGTGGTCGCCGTCACCCCCGCCGACGTGGGCAAACGGGTGACGACGCGGCGCAGGGTGCCCGGTGGGTACCGGGACGCGGTCGGCGTGTTGGAGTCCTGGCACGATGGCGTGCTCATCGTACGGAAACGGGACGGAAGCCTCGTCGAGATCGCCGAGGACACCCTGGCCGCCGCCAAGATCGTGCCGCCCGCGCCGCCCGCCCGGTAATCGGCGAGCATGGTGCGGACGCCGACTCGGTAATCCCCCAGCGCGCCGACGCGAACGGCCGCCGCGACGCGGGGAGCATACGCGGCGTGACCATACGTGCCTGCGTCGTGACGATCTCCTCGGCGGCGATCCTCCTGTCCGCGGCCTCCGCGTGCTCGAAGCCGTCGTCGCCGTCCTCGTCGGACAAGCCGCTGCCTCCCCTCAACCCCCGCGCCGACAGCCTGGAGTCCGGTTTCGGCACCATGGACAGGCTCGTCGAGGCGGCCAAGAAGGAGGGCGCGCTCACCGTCGTGGGCCTGCCGGGCGGCTGGGTGGGCTACAAGGAGATCATCGCCAGGTTCTCCGACAAGTACGGCATCAAGGTGACCTCGATCGTGCCGGAGGCGAGCAGCAAGCAGGAGATCGACACCGCGGCCCGGCTGAAGGGGACCAAGCAGGCGCCTGACGTCTTCGACCTCACCCTGGAGGTCGCGGTCGCCAACGCCAAGCTCTTCGCGCCCTACCGGGTGACCGGCTGGGCGGACATCCCCGACGACGTCAAGGAGCAGAGGGGACGCTGGTTCGCCGCCTACGGCGGCTACATGTCGATCGGCTACGACCCCCGGAAGGTGCCCGCCCCCGCGTCGTACGGCGCGCTGGCCAGGCCCGGGACCGTGGTGGCGCTGCCGGGCGACCCGCGCCGGGTGGCGTCGGCGTTCGACGCCGTGATGGCCGCCTCGCTCGGTAAGGGGCTGCCGGACGCCGCGCGGGGCGTGAACCTGTTCGCGCGGCTGAAGAAGGGCGGCATGCTCGGCCGGCCCGACCAGGCGACCGCCATGGTGGACTGGGACTTCATGAACGCGGCGCGGGCGGCCTCCGGACGCGGCGCGGCGGCCTGGCGGGTGACGATCCCCAATAACGAGGTGCTCGCCTCCTACTACATGCAGGCGGTCAGCGCCGACGCCCCGCACCCCGCCGCCGCGCGCCTCTGGGAGGAGTTCCTGCTGTCCGACGAGGGCCAGAACCTCTTCCTCAAGGCGTTCGCCCGCCCCGCCCGCATCGAGGCGATGGAGATGCGCGACACGCTCGACGGGGGCGCCGCCGCCAGGCTGCCCGCGGTGTCCGGCGACCCGGTCGTCCTGAGCGTCCCCGAGCAGGATCGGGCCAAGTCGTACGTGGCCGCGAACTGGGCCCGGATGGTCGGCTGAGCCACCTGATCTCGCAGAGGCGACGGAAGCCGTAAAGTGTGTCGTTAGCCCAGCAGTCTCACAAGTCGGCATGAGTCTGCGGCAATCCCGACACCGGGCACCACGTGTCAGAATGCGAGCCGATCTTGAGGTACGAAACTCCCAGTCTCACCCGATGGAACGCTCGCGCCTACGACAGCTCCTTCGGCTACGTCTCCGCGCACGGCGCCCCGCTGGTGGAACTGCTCGACCCTCGCCCCGGTGAGCGCGTCCTCGACCTCGGGTGCGGCACCGGCGTGCTGACCGCCGACGTCGCCGCGCGCGGCGCCCAGGTCCTGGGCATCGACGGCTCCCACTCCATGATCGAGCAGGCCATCGCGCACCATCCCGGCCTGGACTTCACGGTGGGCGACGGTCACGACTTCACCGTCGCCCAGCCGTACGACGCGGTGTTCTCGAACGCGGCGCTGCACTGGATGAGCCGCGACCCCGACGCGGTGATCGGCTGTGTGCGGGAGGCGCTGCGGCCGGGCGGCCGGTTCGTCGCCGAGATGGGCGGCGCGGGCAACTGCGCGGCCCTGACCGCCGCCGTGTTCACCGCCTGGCGCGAGTACGGCCTGCCCGAGCCCGAGTTTCCGTGGTACTTCCCCAGCCCCGCCGAGTACGCCCTCCGCCTGGAGAAGGGCGGCTTCACGGTCCGGCTGCTGGAGTATTTCGACCGCCCCACCCCCCTCGACGAGTGCCCGAACGGCGCGGCCGACTGGGTCCGGATGTTCGCCGGCTCGCTGCTCGACCGGGTCCCCCCGGCGGCCGTGGAGCCGCTGCTGCGCCGGGTCAACGAACTGGCCGCCCCCGCCCTGCGCCGGGAGACCGGCTGGATGGCCGACTACGTCCGCCTCCGCTTCGCGGCCGAACGCCGCTGAGCCGCGAGTCGCGTGAACCCCGAACCTCCACCACAGCGGGGGCGATTTGCCAGACTATGGACTGGTCTCTGTGAGTGATGGGGAAAGCATGAACTTCTGCCTGAGTGACCTCGTGCCACCGCTGCGCTGGAGTGATGCTGCCCGTATCACCGCGCTGACCGACCGCCCCGGCCTGCCGGACGCCTGGTGGCGGACCCTGCCCCTGCACCGCGTGCTCGCCGTCCTGGACGCCGAGGCGCTCGGCGACCTGCTCACCGGGCTCGCGCTCGACCACTGGCCGGCGGCGGCCGTCGGCGACGTGCTGCCCGCGCTGCACGTGATGGACCCCGACGAGGCCGACGACCCCCAGGTCGCGATCGCGCTCGACCGGGCGGGGTCGTGGCACGGCCTGCTCGCGCTGTCCGGCCGGGAACTCGCCGACCAGCCGTTCGTCAAGGCACGGCCCGTGCTGACGGCTCTCTTCACCGCCGTGTTCTTACAGATGGCCCCCGAAGAGACGGCTCCCGAGGAGACGCCGCCGGAGGAGACGCCGCCTGAGGAGATGCCGCCTGAAGAGATGCCGCCGGAGGAGGAGGCCGAGCCGGCCCTGGAACAGGATCTGCCCGCCCTGATCGACGCGGCGTTCGGCGACCTGGACGACCAGACCTGGATGGTGGCACAGAACCGGGTCTTCACCGGCGAGCCGTCCGCGCCCGAGCAACTGGCCAAACTGCTGGCCGTTCCTCCCGCCGTCATCCACGAGTCGGAGGCGGCCCTGCGCGACCGGCTGTCGCGCTGGCTCGCGCTGCCCGCGGCGGCGCCGTACAACGAGCACCTGGCCCGTCTCACCGACGAGCTCGGAGCCGCGGTCCCCAAGGCGCGGTTCGTCGCGGCGGCCGAGTGGCACGAGCGCGAACTGCGCTCGCTGGAGGTGCCCGCCTGGCGTTTCGTGCTCGCCACGCTCCCCGGCCACCGCCTGTCCGGCGACTGGCTCGTGGCCGGCGACATCGAGGAACTGCGGGAGAAGACGCGGAACCTGATCGCCTCGGCGGAGCGCCCGCCGACCGTCTCCCAGGCGCTGGAGATGATCTCCTCTCTCGGCGTACGTCCCGACGTGGCACGGCAGTGGCTGGAGAGCGTGCCGCAACTACGCGCGCAGAAGGCGGACCGGCAGCAGAGCGGCCTCAAGGACGTGGCGCTGACCCGGCGGTGTTTCCGGCAGCCGGACGGCAGGTGGTGGCTCAGGGTGGACGTGTCCGGCGAGCACCTCGACGGTGTCGAGGTGCCGCTGCCGAGCGGGTTCGCCGCCTACATCGGCCTCGCGCCGGGCGAGGACCGCACGGTGCACAGCGCGGCCGGCGAGGTCGCGCTCTCCTGGCGCGCGCGGCCGGCTCTGGACTCCCTCCAGCGCCTTCTCAGCGAGATCTCCGCGGAGGAGGGCAGCCACATCTTCCTGACCTTGTCCGAGGAGGGCACGCTGCGCGTACGGCACCTGCCCGCCGCCGACGGCGGCGACCAGACGAGCCGGGCCCTGCGTCTGGTGGGCTACACCACGCCGAGCGGCACGCCCGAGCAGGCGGAGCAGGTGATCGCGACGCGCGTCGGCCTGACCGGAGCCGTCGAGCGGCCGGAACTCCTCGCGCGGCTGCGGGAACGCGGGGACCGCGACCTGCTGACCCTGCTGGGATAGCCCATGCCCCGGCTCGCGATCTCCCCGGAGTTCCTGCGCGGGCTCGGCGCGCTCACCCGGACCGTCCGCCGGGACGTCGCCGTCGCGGTGCGCAGGTTCCTGCTGAACGCGTCCGCCGCGCCGCATCCCGAGAGGGTGCGCAACAGCCGCGATCCCCGCGTCGCCACTCTCCGGCTCGCCGACCGTCACCGGGGGGTGGTGGTGCGGCAGGAGGACGTCTACTGGCTGCTCACCGTGCTCCCGGACGCGGAGGCGTGGTCGTACGCCCAGCGGCACAGGGTCGGCGTGAACACGGCGATCGGGATCGTCGAGACCTGGGACGCCGAGGCCCTCGAGCGGGTCGAGCCCGCCCTGCGCCGCGCGGCGGAGTCCGGCGGCCGGCCGCTCTTCGACCACTGGTGCGACACCGACCTGCTGAACATCGGCGTCGACGCCCGCCTGCTGCCGCTGCTGCGGCTGATGACGTCGGAGTCGCATCTCGCGGCCGTCGAGCCCATGCTCCCGCAGAGCCAGTACGCGCCGCTCGCGGCGCTCGCCCGCGGCGGCTCGCTCGCCGCGGCCTGGCGCGAGCTGGACGCCTGCCGCTCGCGCGTCGCCGACGACGTCGACCCCGAGGACCTGCTCGCGGCGCTGCGGCGCAGCCCCGACCGGGCCGCGTTCGCCGCCGACGCCGCGGAGCTCGATCGCATCCTCACGCTGCCCACCTGGTGCACGTTCCTGTACCCGCCGCAGCACACGTACGCCAACTGGCCGGCGTACGAGCAGCCGGTGCTGATCACCGGGGGCGCGGGCACCGGCAAGACGGTCATCGCGCTGCACCGGGCCGCCCTGCTGGCCCGCGCGGCCACCGGCCCGGTGCTGCTCGTCACGTTTTCGCAGGGCCTCGCGACCGAGCTGTCCGCGCGGCTCGACATGATCATCGATGACGAGCTGGTCCGCAAGCGCGTCGAGGTGGGCAACGTCGACAGGATCGCCCACCGCATCGTCGCCGCGGCGGAGGGCCGCGCGCCGGCGCTCGTCTCCTCCGACGACCTGGCCGACCTGTGGCAGGAGGCGGCCGTCGGGCGCTTCGGCAGCGCCTTCCTGCTGCGCGAGTGGGAACAGGTGATCCTCGCGCAGGACCTTCGCACGCTGGAGGAGTACCAGACCGCGGCCCGGCCCGGCCGCGGCGTCCGCCTGGACGCCGAGTCGAGGACGATGGTGTGGGAGGCCGTCCAGCACGTCGTACGGCGGCTGCGCGAGTCCGGCCGGCGCACCCTGCTCCAGCTCGCCTCCGAGGCGGCGGGCCTGCTCGGGCGGGCCGTCGGCGATCTGCTGGGCGACGAGGCGCCGGGGCGGGAGCCGTACCGGCACATCGTCGTGGACGAGGCGCAGGACCTGCACCCGGCGCAGTGGCGGCTGCTGCGCGCGGCGGTCCCCGCCGCGCCCAACGACCTGTTCATCCTGGGGGACCCGCACCAGCGGATGTTCGACACGCGGGTCGCGCTCGCGGACGTCGGCATCCCCGCCCGCGGGTTCCGCCTGAGGATCTCCCACCGCCTGCCCGCCGAGATCCTTTCGTGGGGAGTGCGGCTGCGGGGCGGCGGCCCCGCGGACGGACTGGTCGCGGGCAACGCCGCGATGTACGGCTACCGCGCGCTCGACCACGGCCCGCGTCCGACGGTGCGCGAGTACGTGAGCGCGGAGGCGGAGATCGCCGGGCTCGTCTCCACCGTGGCCGAGTGGCTGGAGGAGGGCGTGCCGACCGCGCAGATCGCGGTCGCCGCACGCACCCCCAACCTCGTGCGTACCGCCCGCACCGCACTACGCGAAGCGGGCATCACGGTCAAAGTCACGTCCCTTCATGGCATGAAAGGGCTGGAATTCCGCCGGGTGGCCGTGATAGGCGTGGCTGACGGGATCGTGCCGGCGCCGGAAGCGCTGACCCCGGCCGACGAGGATCCGACGGCCCGGGCGCACGATCTGCAACGCGAACGGGGGCTGCTCTACGTGGCATGTACGCGGGCAGGGGAGCTGCTCTACGTGTCCTATTCCGGCCGAGCCAGTCCCTTCATCCCGGCCTGACGTCGGATCCCCTAGTCTGAACTGCGGATATATTCCCCTTGCCGGTTGGACCTGCATGAACCTCAGCCTTAGCGACATCGTGCCTCCGCTGCGCTGGACCGCGCCCAGCCAGGTAGAGCCGATCGCGAGCGACCCCGGTCTTCCCGACGCGTGGTGGCAGGCGCTCCCCCTCGACCGGGCCTGTGCGGCGGTGGGGACCGGCCAGGTCGCCTCCCGGCTCGCCGACCTCACGATCGCCTGCTGGGCACACCTGGTCCTCGGCGACATCCTGCCGCTGCTGAGGTTCACCCATCCCGAGGAGAGCCTGCAGACGCCCGGCCCCCGGGAGAACGTCCACGAGCTGTACGTCGACGTGATCGACAAGCTGCTGGCCACCGAGCCGGCACGGGAGCCGGCCGGGGCCGCGGTCCCGCCCGCTCTCCCCGAGCGGCCGATGCCCGAGATCATCGACGAGATCTTCGCCAGGCTGGACGACCGCCAGCGGGCCATCGCGCGGGACCGGCTCTACTTCGACGCCTCCCAGCAGCCGGGCCAGGCCCAGCGGGCCACCCTGGACGAGCTGGCCCAGCGCTTCTCGGTCACCCGCGAGCGCATCCGGCAGATCGAGCGCGACCTGCGCGACCACGTGATGGACTGGCTGAACGGCCCGGCCGCCGCGCCGCTGAACGCCCACCTGTCCTGGCTGCGCACCCGGCTGGGCTCGGCCGTGCCCGCCGACGATCTCGCGGCGGCCGTGCCGTGGCACCGTACCGAGCTGATCACGCTCGCGATCCCCGCCTGGCGGTTCGTCCGCACGCTGCTCACGGGGTACGAGCAGGTGGACGGCTGGCTGGTCGCGGGCGGCGCGGACGAGCTCAGGGAGAAGACACGGCAGCTTTTCACCGACGGCCCCCGGCCACTCGACGAGGCGGTCTCCCTCGTCGCCCAGCTCGGCATCCGGGAGGACGTCGCCGAGCGCTGGCTCGCGTCGGTGCCGCACCTGCGCGTACTGGACGGCCACGTCGTCCCCTGGCCGCGCAGCATGTGCGACAAGGCGGAGGCCGTACTGGCGGTGACCCGCGCGCCGCTGACCCCCGAGGAGATCCAGACGCGCATCGGCGAGGACTACAGCCTCGTCGGCATCCGCAACCAGCTCGCCTCCGACGAGCGGTTCATCCGGCTCGACCGCAGCAAGTACGGCTTGCGGCGCTGGGGCGGCGACGAGTACCTCGGCATCCGGGAGATGATCATCCGGGAGATCGAGCGCGCGGGCGGCGAGGCGTCCGTGAGCACGGTGGTGGACAACCTGACCTCCCGCTACGACGTGAGCGAGAGCTCCATCAGGGCGTACGCCGGAGGACCGGGCTTCGAGCGGACCCAGCGCGGCTACATCAGGGTGGCCGGGCAGGACCAGGCCGAGCCGTACCAGCCGCGCCGTGACGTGTCGATGACCCGCCGCTGCTTCCGCAGCAGGGACGGCCGCTGGTGGCACCGGGTGGACGTGAACGCCGAGCACCTGCGCGGCTCGGGCTCCCCGCTGCCGACCGGTTTCGCCGCGCACCTCGGCATGGCGCCCGGCGGCCAGCTCACCGCCTCCACCGCCTCCGGCGAGGTGGTGATCAGCTGGCACAACCAGCCGACGATCGGCTCGATCAGGAACGTGCTGGCCGAGTACAACGCGTCCGAGGGCGACCACGTCTTCCTCACGGTCTCCGACGGCGGCGAGCTGCTGACCCGTTTCCTGCCCGCCGCGGCGGCCGGGCTGCCCGCGATCAACCAGGCGCTG
Source organism: Microbispora sp. NPDC049633 (assembly GCF_040675265.1). Taxonomy (NCBI): domain Bacteria; kingdom Bacillati; phylum Actinomycetota; class Actinomycetes; order Streptosporangiales; family Streptosporangiaceae; genus Microbispora; species Microbispora sp. NPDC049633. The sequence goes on along the minus strand of NZ_JBFAOO010000012.1, from coordinate 1,905 downwards.
CACCTGATCGGGTACACCGCTCCGGTGGCGTCGGAGGCCGAGGGCCTGCGGCTCATCGGCGCGCGCATCGGCCTGCCCGAGGGGATCGCCCGCGAGGAGGTGCTCGATCGCCTGCGCGAACGCGGCGACCGCGACATCCTGACCTTCCTCGCCTGACTCCGGGTAAAGGGATGTCAGGGGCAGCACGTAGGCTCGGACCATGTTGCGGCTCCACGACACCCTGACCCGGCAGGTCGTGCCTGCCGCCCCGGCCGGCTCGCGGATCCTGCGGGTGTACACCTGCACCGCGCACGAGACCGCCGGTCTCGCCGACCTGCGCCCCGCACTGCTCGCCGACCTGGTCCGCCGCGTCGCCGAGCGCGCCGGGCTGCGGGTGCTCGCCTGCCGCAACGTCTCCGACCTCGGCGGCGGAGACGGCGCCTCGATGGACGCCGACACGCTCGCGCTCAACATGCGCGCCCCCGAGCACTCCCCCCGTACCAGCGAGACCATGGGTCTGGTGATCGAGCTCATCGGACGGCTCATCGAACGTGACCACGCCTACGTGACCCCCGAAGGGGCGGTGTTCTTCGACGCGGCCTCCTTCCCCGCGTACGGCGACATCTCCGGCAAGCCGGACTCGGCGTCCGACTGGCCCCTGTGGGAGCCTCTGGGGGATTCGGCGGACGGCGGCGCCGGGTCGGCCTGGAACGCGCCCTGGGGACGCGGTCTGCCCGGCCGCGACATCGAATGTTCGGCCACGCCGCTGCGCTTCCTCGGCGCGCGCTTCGACCTGTACGTGGGCGGGGCCGACCTGTGCTTCCCCCACCACGAGAGGGCGCGGGCCCAGTCGAACGCCGCGACGGGTCAGGAGGCCGCCGCCCACTGGGCCCACTCCGGGCGCCTGCTGTTCGACGGCCGCCCCACCGGCACCGGCGACGTCGTCTCGCTGGCCGGCATCGCCGCCGCCGGCCTCGACCCCCTCGCCGTACGGCTGGCCCTGCTCGAGCACCACTACCGGCGGCCGGTCGACCTCACCTGGGACGCCCTTCGCGCCGCCGACGAGGAACTGCGGCGACTTCGGCGCCGGGTGGCCGAATGGGCCGAGTCACCGAGCCGCCCGATCGACGACGCCCACGCCGAGCGCGTCCAGCGGGCACTGGACGACGACCTCGACACACCGGAGGCGCTGCGCCTGTTGCGCGACCTGGAGGCCGACGAGTCGGTCACGCCGGGTTCCAAGTTCGAGACCTTCCTCCACTTCGACCACGTGCTCGCCCTCGACCTGCCCGCCGACATCGGCCGGATCTGACGGGCACTTCCCGCCCAACCTGTCGCTCCAACAAATCGCCACTCACAGGTGTTCGCGATGCGATGCCGTGGAAGAATTCATACACGAGTTCGAATCAGGTGGGGAGGTGCAATGGATCCGTTCGCTGTCGATCCTGATCTCCCCTACCGTTCGAACAGCACCGACGGTGACTGGTGGGAGCGGCTGACGGCCGATTCACCGTTGTGGGCTTCCATGGATTCATGCGCCTGCGGCTGTGGAGCCCCGAACGAAGGAGCCGCCGGCAACGGCGAGGAGGCCGACGATGCCGGGAGCGCCGCCAGGGCGGGTTCTGCCGGAGCGGACCCCGCGAGGGCGGGTACCGCTGGCGCGGGTGATCGCCAGGGTCGGTCGTCGTGGGTGCTGGTGGGTTCTGTTCGTGAGTCGGCGCAGGCGTTGGCGTTGGCGCCGGTTCCCGACGATGTGGACATCTGCCTGGCCGAGGCCGAGGACTTGATGTACGCGCGGGATCGCATCACGTGTGCTCTCGCTGACCGGGTGGCTGGTGCTCCACATCAACCGCGAGCTGATCCATCACCTGGCCGAGGTGTGCCTGCTCCGCGATCTCTATCTCCACACCCGCCGGCAGGCGAGCT